>NZ_CDWWEW010000277.1:0-6883 GCF_977966315.1 Frankia sp. CeRuru1 | reverse complement strand
CTCAAAGAGAAGCACCCCCTCGGGGAAAGGGTGCGGAAGGGAAACATGACGCCATACATCGTCGAACTGATCGCGTAGCCGCACCGGGGTGTCGGAGTTGCTGAAGAGATAGAAGCGGTCGGAGCCGAGGGCCTCCCACACGAGTCCGGCGACGTCCTCAGCGCTCACCGAGGTGTCGCCGCCCGCGCCGCGCGGGGCCGTCAGACCTTGGACCATGGGGGTGTCGACCCGGCCAGGACACAGCACCGACACCCGGACGCCGGTGCCCCGCAGGTCAGCGCGCAGACTGCGGGCGACCGCGAGGTCGGCGTGCTTGGAGGCGGCGTAGGCGGCGCTGCCGGCGCCGACGACAAAGGCGGACATCGAGGCGGTGTGAATCAGATGGGCGGGCCGGCCGCGCTCCAGCAGCCGGGGGACGAAGGCGCGGGCCACCAGAACGTGCGCCCAGTGGTTCACCTCGAAGACCTGCCGCATCCGTTCCAGCGGCACCTCCCACAGGGGCTGTCCCACGGGGCCGAGGGCCCCGGCGTTGTTGCACACCACGTTGATGTCGCCGAGCAGGTCGAACGCCGTGTCCGCGAGCCGTTCAACGGCGTCCGGGTCGGTCAGGTCAGCGGTCACTGCGGTGACCTGAGCGCCCTGTGCGGTGAGTTCGGCGGCCCGGCGGTGCAGCGTGTCGCCTTCGATGTCCGCCATGACCACGCCGCCGCCGGCTCGTGCGAAGCGGGCGCTGAGGGCGAGACCGATGCCGCTGGCCGCACCGGTCACAACTGCTGTCCTTGTCTGTAACTGCACTTGGCTGTCTCCGCTTCTGTAGGCGGGTAAACCGAAGGACGGCGCGCCGTTGCGGATAGGGTTGTCGGCGAGAAGATCTGAATCAAATCGCGCCGTTCGAGGGGCGTGGGTGTCAGCTGGGATCGGGGAGTTTTAGGCTGATCATGAGAACGGTCACCGAGAGACAGATCAACAGGGCGAGAACGAGCACAGCCGCCAACGCCGTCGACAGCCAACCGGCCAAGGAGACAAAGAGGGTTCCGCCGACGGTCGCGCCCAGCGCGGTCGCCATCTGCTGGCTAGTCACCAGCACACCGCTCCCCATGCCGGCCTGCGCGGGGGGTACATCGGCCAGGACCATCCGGAACAGCGTCGGGCCGATCAGCGCCGCGCCTACGCCAAAGAAGGCGATCCCGACGAGCACGAGCGCCAGAGAGGGATGCGGCCAGCCCAGCCATATCACCAGCGCCAGCAGCAACAGGCCCGTGGCCTGAACGAGAGCGCCCAGGGTGACGATCCGGCGGCCCAGGGCCGCCGCGATCCTCGGGGTGAACAGCGCCACCACAAAGAAGGCCGCGGCGAACGGCATCAGCACCCCGCCAGAGGCGAGCCCGTAGAGGTCGAAGCAACCCTGCGCGATCAGTGCGTAGACGAACAGGAAGGCACCGAAGCTGGCGGAGAACGGCACGACCGCCGCCAGCCCGCTGCGCATCCCCGGATGGGATAGCACCGACGGGGACAACAGCGGTGAGCCGCCCCGCGCCTCCAGCCTGCGTTCAGCCTGCGCCAGCGCTAGCGCCCCCACTGCGGCGACCGCGAGCAGCGACCACAGCCACAGCGGCCAGCCCAGGTCGGGGCCCACCACGACCAAGGTCAGGACACAGACCATGGTGACGCCGAACAGCACGGTGCCCACCGGGTCGAAGCCCGGCTTCGCATCGGCCCTGGTCGCAGGGACGCGCCGGACGGCCAGCAGCGCGGTCACTCCGATCGGCACATTGATCGCGAAGACCGACCGCCAGCCGATCCCGGCGACGTCCAGCGAGACCAGCAGCCCGCCCAGGATCTGCCCGGTAACCATGCCGAGGGCCGCGGTCACGCCGTATATGCCGATCGCACGGGCGCGCGCCTGGCCCTCGGTGGCCGTCTGAATCGTCGCTAGCACCTGCGGTACGAGCATGGCCGCGGCGGCGCCCTGCAGCAGCCGGGCCGCGACGAGGAACTCGATGGTCGGGGCGAGTCCGCACAGCGCCGAGGTGACGGTGAACGCCGCGAGCCCGTAGGCGTACAGGCGCAGTCTGCCGAAGGCGTCGCCCAGCCGTCCGCCCAGCACCAAGCCGAGGGCGTAGGTGAGACCGTAGCCGGACACCACCAGTTCCAGCGCGGCGGGGCCGCCATGGAGGTCGTGCCTGATCGAGATCAGTGCCACATTGACGATGGAGGCGTCCACGATGGACAGGGCGTATCCGGTGAGCACCACCATAAGGGCAATGCCGCTTAGCCCCGCGGCGGCCGGTTCCGTGCCGGCCAGGAGCCCCGGCGTCGCGTCGGGCTCCTCCAGAAGAGGGAGGCCTTCGCGTTTCGTCATGTGCTGCCTACCCAGGCGTCTGTGAGGGGGACAGTTGAGGCGAGTGCGGGGCTAGCAACGTCACTCGGTGATGGTGGGGGTACCGGTGATCTTCGACATGATTCCCTTGGAGGAGTCCTTCGCGGACTCCGTCCAGGGGGTCAGGGCATTGAACCCGCGAGGCGACGAGGCGGGCTGGATGCGAGTGTCCATCGACATCCGCATACCGGCCGGGTTAACCGAAACATTCGGGATGGACTTGTGGCACGTGAAGGTAGCTGTTCAGCTGGAGTCGCTGGCGGCTGATCGTTTCGGTTATGCGGGTTGGGTGGTGGGTGGGAGCCAGGCGCCAGTGGTGAACAGCCGGGTGAGCGCGTCGAGGGTGTCCACGCCCCATTTGGTGGCGGTGGACAGGTAGGACTGCACGACGGCGAAGTCGGCGAGGCCTTGCAGGGTGCGCCAGCAGCCGCCGGAGACCCGTTGCTGGACTTTGACCGGTCTGGCATCGCGTTCGGCGACATTGTTCGTGAACGGGACCGCCAGGTCCGTCGCGAAACGAAGGATCATGTCTTCGTAGCGGCGGAACCGGCCGATCAGGGTCCGGGCGTCGGTGGCCAGCGGGTCGCGTCTGCCGTGGTTGTCGGTGTCGCCGCGGGCCAGCGCACCGAGGTAGTGGTTACGGGTCCGGGCCACGACGGCGGGGGCCAGGGCGGTCTGTCCGGCCCGGCGGGCGGCGTCAGCGGCGTCGCGGGCGTCCAGCAGGGTGGTGACCATGGCGTCGGCCCAGATCTGCCCGGTCGGGTCGCCGTCGTGGACCGACCGCAGGTCACGCAGCAGGTGCGCTCCGCACCAGGCGTGCAACGCGCCGGTCACATGGGCGTAGCCGGCGTAGCCGTCGCGGACCAGGACGCCGGTGAACGACGGCCACACACCACCGGCGTCGATCGTGCCGGCCGTGCGGTCCCCGACGTGCATCACGGTGAGGTAGTCGGTGCAGGCCACATGCAGGTACCGCAGCTTGCCGTCAGCGCGGGCGGTCGTCTCATCCGCGTGCGCGACCGCCGCGGCGGCGACCAGGTTCTTCACGTGGGGCAGGAACACGGCCTCAAGGAGACGGGCTGCGCGGCCACGCACGGTCGCGACCCAGCCGGGCGAGACCGCCGCGCCCAGCAGCGCGGCCAGGACCTGCCCGGCGCGGCGGATCGGCAGGTGATGCGCGCACACCAGCCACGCTGCCCGGGCCAGAAGCCCCGGCCCGTAGGAGACCCGGCCCACGACCCCGGCCGGCTGGTCGCCGGCGGTGGTCGTCGCGCAGCAGGCGCAGGTCCGGGCCACCACCCGGTACTCAGTCACGTGCGGGCGCGGTGGCGCGGGTGGGGTGTCGAACACCTGGTGGCGGCGCACCGCGAACACCGGCGCTCCGGCCAGCGACTCCCCGCAGTCCGAACAGGTCAGTGGGTCCAGGGTCACGGTCTCGTCCGGGTCCTCGACCATGTTCCGGGTGCGGCCGGGCTCGCCGGGCTGCTTGCCTTTCGTCCGCCCCGACCTCGTCCGCGAGGACCGTTTCGGCGCCTTGGTATACGGGCTGTCCGACGACGGCGGACGCGACGACGTCGAGCTGTCCTTACTCGCCTGGCGTTCCAGTGCAGCGACCCGCCCGGCCAGCTCCTCAATCAACCCGGCCTGTCGGGCGATCAGCTCGGCCTGGGCCGCGATCGTGGCTTCCCGGTCCGCGAGCCGACGCACGAGTTCCTCGTACGTCGGCTGCCCTTTGAACCCCACACACCAAACCTAGCGATCATGACCCACTGTGACGTAACCGCAGAAGCGATCACCACACACAGGACCGCGAACGCCCGACCACGCCAGCTGAACAGCTACACGTGAAGGCATGGAAGATGATCACATCGCCCGGTTCCATGGGCGAGAACAGCAGCTGCTCGTCCGCACCAAACTCCTCCGCCGGGACACCGCGCACGGCGTGGCCGAAGCGGCGAAAATTCTCGACGATGACGTGCTCGCGCGGGCCCTTCTTGTGGCTGCTGTCGGCGACGGCGACGCCACCTATGCCGCGGGTCGTCGCGAGCAGCGGCATCCAGACGGTGCGGAAGTCTTTGTTCGGGCCGATGTAGAAGCCGTCCTGGTGCAGCGGTGTCAGGAAGCTCGGCACCGCGGAGCCTGCGGCGGAGGGGTAGTAGCGGATCGTCGTCGACTTGAAGACGAAGACGGGCTCACCGAAGACCTTCTCCCAGATCTTGAGGGACGAGGGGTGGTTCCACAGGTCGTCGTACTCGACGTAGTCGTGCATCGCCACCTCGTCGACCGCTTCGAAAGACTCGATGGTGAGGGCGTCGAGCGTGGTGCCGGGAGCGGCGTGGCCGAGTGCGACCAACCCCCCGAGCATCTGCTCGGCGGCGGTCCGCACGAGTTCACGGTCTAGGGCGCCGCGCAGATAGACGTAGCCGTGCTCGTCGTAGAACCGGCCGAGAGCCTCACCGTCGTCGAGAAGAGGCATACAGTCGACGTAGTCGCTGAAAGTTTCCGTCATGGTTCCTTGTCCTCGACACGCCCATGCGTGGAAAGAAGAAATAGCTCAAGATGGAACTACTGGGGGCGAGGGAGCCCGGCCATTGCGGCGGCCGATGTCTTCGACACACTGGAAGGCCGTCGCGAACCCACCGTCGATGTGGAGTGTCACTCGACCCTCGCCGAGCGACACCGCGAATCATACTAGTTTGCTACGTCGTCGGGAAACAACTGGTAATCCCCGGACTGGTTTTGTGGTATGCGCCAGCCTACGACCACGAAGGAGGAAGCATGAAGGGTGAACGACTGTCTTTTCGCTCGTGCAAGACCACTTAAAATTAGAAGGTAACGGGGATTTCATCGAACCCGCCGGTGATCCGGTGCTCCTGCCAGCGCAGCGACTCCTCGGGTACTGCGAGCCGCAGGTTGGGAATTCTGCGGAACAGCCTCTCAAACACCGCGGTTAGTTCGATCCGGGCTAGCACGCGGCCGATGCAGTGCCGAGTGCCGCCCCCAAATGCCAGGTGCGACATGGGCTTGTCTCGATCCAGATCGAACAAGTCGCCGGCGGGGAAAGCCCTGTCGTCGTAGTTGGCCGCGCCGATGGCCAGCTTCACCGCATCTCCGGCCCGGATAATTGTCTCGCCGACGGCTATGTCGCTGTGCGCGTAGCGGGGTATTAGCGCGTTGGATCCCTTGCCCCCCACTCCCAGGCGCAGAATCTCCTCGACCGCGGCCGGCGCGAGTTTGGGATTCTCGGCCAGCAGGACACGCTGGGCCGGATTGCGCAGCAGCAGCAGGGTTCCCAGGTCAATGCGCACAATGGTGGTCTCGTAGCCGAACAACAGCACGGCGCAGCCCAAGTGGGCAATGTACGCATCGGACAGTGCACCGTCGTCCTCGGCGATCAGCTCGGACAAGATGTCGTCGCTCGGCTCGGTTCGCTTGCGTGTCACCAGCTCCGTTATGTAGTTGACAACCTGTTGAAAAGTGTTCGCCGAGTGTTGGTTGTTGCTCTGGTCGAATGTGCCTCTCGCCCACTGCCCGAAACGCTCCCGGTCGGCCAGCGGCACGCCAAGTAGATCGCAGACCACCATGGTCGGCAACGGAAACGACAGCGCGCGGTGCAGGTCAGTCGGCGGAGTGTCTGAGGCCAAATGGTCGAGAAGGTCGTCCACATGGTGCTCGATCCGGCTTTTCATTAAGCGCATCCGGCGCGTGGAGAACCGGGGCACGAGCAGCGCGCGCATCTGTGCATGCCTGGTGGCCTCGCTGTCGTAGTCGTCCCCGGCCATCAGCGCGACCATGAAGCCCCTGGCCGCGCTCTCGGCCGATTGCTCCGGATTGGGATTACTGAGACCGAGCCGGTGGTCGGCGAGTAGTACCTTCACCTCGTCGTAGCGGGTGACCAGCCAGGCATCTTCACCAGCGGTCCGCACCCTGATGATTGGCCCCTCCTGCTGTAGCGCGAGCATCTGGGGTGCGATGCCGAGTATGTCTGGATTATCGAACGGCAACTGTGGGAGTTCCGTCATGTATCCATACTCGCTCTGCTCCGACGGCCGGTCAAGTCCTCTCAGAATTCTGAGTCGCCCCGAACTCGGTCCAGACTCCATGGCTAGGGTTCCAAGCCCAGGGTGACCCGCAAGTTCCGTTTATGCAGGTAGAGAGTGATGATTACCCTCTACCTGCCGTCTGGACGCCCGCCGGGCATAAGGGTCTGGAATTAAATAATTTCCGCAAATAGTGCGCACGCGGAAGCCGTAGCCGATGCGATCGTTGTCCAATTCTTGGGAATGTGCACGCCAATGACCGTGTCTCGATTCGTACTCTTCACGAATGGCCGAGTATGTGATTTCTGACGAGGAACTCTCGTCTATGTTCTCAGAAATCCTACCCCACCTCGACGAAGGTCAGCGCAGGCTGTTGACGGGCGGGTGCGCGAGAATGCTGGGACACGGCGGTGTCACCGCCGTGTCGAAGGCGTCCGGGTTGGACCGGGGCACGGTAGGGCGG
>NZ_CDWWEW010000276.1:0-6898 GCF_977966315.1 Frankia sp. CeRuru1 | reverse complement strand
CTTTGTGAGAGGTCGGCTACTTTAAGCATGTGACCCGGGATGGCTCTGGAAACCTCGCGACGATCCCCGGGCGTCGTGCCGGTCCGCTGCGCTGGCGGCTGGCGGGACGTCTGGCCGCGGTCCTTCCCGACCTGCGCGGTCGTGGCTGGCTGACCCGATGGGTACAGGGCTCTGCGAACGCCTACAGCGGTCCCCGCTATCGAACACCGGCGCTCGCGCCGGTGTTCGACGCGGTTCTGCGCCCCGGTGACTGTTGCTATGACGTCGCTGCTGGCCTCGGGATCTACACCCTGTGGGCGGCCGGGGTGGTGGGAGCGGCCGGCGAGGTGCATGCCTTCGAGGAAGCACCGCGCACCGGGGCGACGCTCGCGGCCCTGGTCGAGCGCAACCGGCTCTCGGGTGTCCACCTGTCTACCGCCGCGGTGGGCGCCACCGCCGCGGCGGGCGCCGTGCCTATCCCGGGCGCGACGACCATCACCCTCGATGCCTACGCCGCGCGGCACCGACCGCCTGACCTGGTCAGGATCGGTGGTGAGGCCGAGGGCCTCGACGTGCTGCGCGGCGCCGGTGAGCTCCTACGGGCGCATCGGCCGGCCCTCCTGCTGGCGATGCCGCCCCGCCTCGCCCGCCGCGGCGGAGACCGTCCCGGCGAGAACGGCCACCGCGGCGAACGGGATCGGCGGGCTGCCGGGGACCATCCCGGTGAGCTGGTCTCGCTGCTGGCCGCCGCCGGCTACCGGATCCTCAATCTGAGCCGGCGCGGGCTGACCGGGCAGGGCGTCTTCTCGCCGAACGTGCTCGCGCTCCACGACGGCTGGGAGCGTTTCGAACAGGTCGCCGTCACCCTGCGGCGCACGCCGCTGCCCCGCGACCAGACGGCGTGAGGGTCGGGCATGCCTGATCTTCTCTGCTGGCGGGCTCTCCGCTGGCGGACGTCCCGGGCCGCCTGCCCGCTCGCGGGATGTCCGCGGCGCCATTCGGGCACGCCTACCGGCGACGCCTCGCCGATCCCCTCGGGTGCGCCGTGGTGATCGCCCCGGCCGTGCCGGGTGGGAGGGTTGCCTACGCCGCCCGCCGCCCGCCGCTGCTGTGGCTGATGATCGTGATGGTCAGCGTGGCGCCGTGGTTCGTCGAGGCGTTCCGGATGCCGTCCGAGTCCGACCGGGTGGTCCTGCGCTCGGTGGCGTTCACGTTCGAATGCCTCGCTGCGCTGCTCCTGGTCGGTGCGCGAGCGGGACGTGGTTACGGGCTGGGCTTGTTCCGTCTCGGCCCCTGGTACCTGCTGTGGACCGGGATGTCGTTCGGACTGGTGTCACTGGTCTGGCGCACCCCCCAGCTGGACACCCCGCAGATCCATCTCGACGGCGTGCTGCGGGCACTCGCATTGGCGAGCCTCGCCCTGCCGCTGTGGACCTGCGGATACCTGCTCGGCCCGGGCCGGATGGTGACGCGCGCGGCCACCCGGTTTGCCGCCGCGGCGGCGCCCGGGACCGGTACCCGGCTGCGCGGCCGGAACGTGCCGTGGATTCTGTGCGGGATCTCGGTGGCGGCCAGGGTCCTGCAGATCCTCCTGGGCCAGTATGCCTACCTGGGCGACGCGTCCCAGAAGGTCTCCGAGGCGAGTGCCTACGCCCAGCCGCTCACCCTGCTCGGCGGCCTCGGGATGTCCGCCCTCCTCATCGCCGCCGTCGATCTGGCCCGGGGCGGGGGGCGTCGGCGGGCCTTCGTCGCCCTGCTGTCCATCGAGATCCTCTTCGCCGTCGCCAGCGGGATGAAGGGGGTGTTCGCGACCAGCGTGTGGGGGGTGCTGATCGCGTTCTCCGTCGCCCGCGGCTGGCTTCCAATGCGGTGGATCGCCGCGGCCGCCGCCGTCTTCGTCCTCGTGCTGATTCCCTACAACGCCTCCTACCGGGCCCAGGTACGCAGCCAGAGCCACACCCTGGACGCCCAGTCGGCGGTGTCCATGGCGCCGACCGTGCTGGGCCAGACGCTGTCCGGGGACGCCCCCGCGGGGGAAGGCCCCGCGGAGTCACCGCTGGAGTACCTGACCTCGCGGATGCGGGGCATCGACAGTCTGGCCATCGTCGTCCAGCTGTCTCCCGACATCGTTCCCTACCGGGACATCAACGAGCTGTTCCTGGCTCCCGTCCTGACCGCCGTGCCCCGGGCGGTCTGGCCCGACAAACCGATCAGGGCCACCGGCTACGAGTTCAAACAGCAGTACCTCTCGGGGAACGCCCGGATCTACTCCGCGGCCGCCGTCTCCCCCCAGACCGACCTCTATCTGCACGGGGGCCTGCTTCCCCTGCTGGTTGGCATGGCACTGCTGGGCGCCGGTTTCCGGCTGATCGACGAGGCGTGGGACCCGGCGAAGGATCTGCGCTACATCGTGATCTTCGTTCCGCTCTTCCTCCAACTGGTCAACTCCGAGAGCAGCGTGGGGGACCTCCTCGCGGCGTTGCCCATCCAGCTGGCCGTGCTGTTCCTGACGGCACGTTTCGCCTACGGCGGTGCCCGGCCCGCAACGAAGGGAAAAGATCCTACTCATGGACGCCAGTGATGTTCTTTACCGAACCAAGATCTCGATCGCCGGTGTCCTGACGTCCCCGGCGGTGGGGACAGTCATCGCGGCGGCCACCCGCAACCGGGTCCCCAACCACGGGCTGCGTTTCGACGTGGCTGACCGCGACTTCACCCCGCAGGCGCGGGCGGCGCTGTTCTGGCGGCTGTACGAAGGGGCCGAGATCCGGATGATCCGCCGTCATCTCACGACCTCGGGCACCGTCGTGGAACTCGGTGCGAGTCTGGGCATCACCAGCGCGCATATCGCCTCGCGGCTGGCACCCGGCTCGCGGCTGGTGTGCGTGGAGGCAAATCCCCACCTCATCGAGGGCCTCACGCGACGCCTGGCCGCGTACGCCGGGCACATCACCCTGGACGTGGAGAACCGGGCGATCACGCAGGCCGTGGGCCCGGTGGCGTTCGCCCTCGTCGGGAACAACCTCGGTTCCCGGTTGTGGGACGACGCGTCGCGGCGGACCGTCACCATTCCGGCGGCCACGCTTCGGGACCTGCTGGTACGCAGGAGGATCGCGGAATTCGACCTCGTCAGCGACATCGAGGGTGCGGAGGCGTCGTTTCTGTTGGGGGATCCGGGCGCGCTGGACCGGTGCCGTCGAGCGGTGTTCGAGATGCACGACACGACCTTCGAGGGACGGCCCGTCACCGCGGCGGACCTGCTCGACGCCGCGCGTGGACTGGGCTTCCAGGTGGTCGACCGCCACGGGGTGGTGGTCACGCTCAGCCGGGACGGGTGAGCTCCCCCGTGCCGGCCGCCTTCTCCCGCCGGTCGGTTCCCCCCGCGGGGTCCGGTGGACCGATCGGCCGGTCCCGGGCCGGGCGAGGACGCGGGACGGAGCGGGCCTCGCGCGTCCACGTACTCCACCGGGACGCCCGGGGTTCCCCGGGCAGGGTCTGGTCGATGTCGGGGATGCGGGCGAGACCGTCCACGACGCCGCGCAGGCCGCAGTGGACACGGACGATTCCGCGCCGGCGCACCAGCTCGGACACGGCGACCCGGGGCAGCACCGCCAGGAGCAGCCAGGCGGTCACCAGCGCCACCTGCCGCGGGCGGCCGTGGAGGCGGGCGAACCACAGCCGGTTGCGCACCGTGTAGTAGGTGTAGCCGTTGCTGGGTACCGTCCCACCACCGGTGTGCCAGGCCTGGGCCGGACTGACGAGGACACGCCACCCGGCCGCCTGAGCGCGGTGGCAGAGATCCACGTCCTCGTAGTACAGGAAGTACCGAACGGCCATCGGCACCTGCCGATGACACTCGGCCTTGATAAAGGTGATCGCGCCGGTGACCCACGGCACGTCATCGGCGTGGTCCGTGGGGGTCCGGCGGGCGCGCGGCACGGTGAAGACGCGGGTGAGTCCGGCGAAGCCCGGATGCAGACCGTCGGCGTTGACCAGAGTGGGTCCGACGATGCCCACGTCCGGGCGGGACAGCAGTTCCAGACAGGCGTCGACGGTGGCCGGCACGAGCTGGACGTCATTGTTGAGCAGGAGATAGCAGTCGGTGGCCGGATAGGCGTCACACGCGTGCCGGAAGCCGCCGCCGAAACCGAGGTTGCCGGGGGGGACGAGCCAGGCCGTCTCCTCCCCGATGCCGTCGGGCCGTCCTCGCAGATCGTTCGCCACCACGACGACCTCGCTGATCCGAGGTATCGCCGCCAGTTGCGCGGCCAGATCCATCGTCGGCGCGGTCGGCCCCCAGTGGACGATGACCGCCGTGGTCCTCATGCGCGCACCAGGGGCTCGGGAACCTGCCCGGATGCGGGTCGCGCGGTGGCGGGCGGGACGTCCGGCACGGCCAACGTGGACCAGGGTGCCGCCGTCAGGAATTGCCGAGCCGGCGGCGGAACCTCCGCGTCGACGATGCGGTACCCGTGCCCGCGCAGCAGGTCGCCGACGGCCTCGGCGTTGCGTCCGGTGACCTCGCAGATCACGGTCGGGCGGATGTCGCCCAGAAGCCGGCGTCCACCGCTGAGGACCGCGTGCTCGGCCCCCTCCACGTCGATTTTCACGACGTCCGGTGCCGGGAAATGGGAGAGCAGGCCATCCAGGGTAAAGGTCGGCACGAGCTGCGCCGCGCGGGTGCCGCCGGTCTGGCTGCTGCCGAATCCGTCCAGATGGCTGGTCGCGCGGTTGCGACTCGCGATGTGGAACGTGCTGATCCCCGGGGCCGCGCCGACCGCGGCGGGCAGGATCTTCACCGTGGCACGGCCATCGGTGGCCGATGATCCGCCGCGGCGTGGTGACCGTGTCTGCGACCGGCGCAACATCCCGACCAGCCAGGTGTCGGGCTCGACCGCGACGACCGTGCCGGACGACGTCGCGGCGGACGCGGCGGCGAAGGCGAACAGTCCCACGTTCGCGCCGATGTCCCAGACCACGTGGCCGGGGCGCACGACCTCGCCGACCAGGTCGGTCAGGACCGGATCGACGGCGGCGAGACTGGGGCGCAGATACTTCAGACCCGCCTCGGAAGAGACGTAGATGCGCGTCGCCTGGAAGGGCGGCGGCAGGCGGCGGGCCACCACCAGATGGTGGGTGAGCCGTTCCGCGAAAGGGCGTAGGGCGGACAGGGTCGGCACGGTGTTCTCCTGTCGGGCAGTTTGTTCGGTTTCGTGGTGATGCGGTGTGACCGGGGTGGGTCAGGTCCGGGTGTGGGTCAGAGGCGGGCGGGCGACGATTCCGTGTCGCCGGAGCGCAGGTTGCCGGAGCGCAGGTTGCCGGAGCGGACCTCGTGGACGACCGTGGTGCGTACCGCGACAGGCAGCTCGGTATCGATCACGTACGCGGCGGTGTACGCCGGCACCGTACGGCTCCATCCGACCGCCCGGCGGGTGGAGCGCACCACCCACCGCCCCGGTCCGCCGGCCCGCAGGACCAGCCGCCCCTGGGACGTGCTCACCGTGAGCGCATCCGTGGCCCCGCTCCGGGTGGCCGCGTTCCGGCTGGTCCCGCTCGAAGCGGTACTGGTTTGCCTGGTATCGACCGCCGCGGCGGTGACGGACACCCCGGGGGCGAAGTGGAACAGCACCTCGACGTGGTGGCGGCCCTCCCCGGTGATCCGATCGTCGACGGACAACCCACTCGGGTCGAGTCGCCACGTCCGCCAGTGCACGGGTCGCCCCGGAAGGTGGCGGTAGCCATCATGGCCGGCGGCCAACGTCGCCACGTTCTCGTGGTGGCGCATCGTGACAAGAGTGGGACGGGCCCGGCGGCCCGCCCGGAACGCGCCCCAGACCTCGGTCGAGTCGGCGTGATCGACGATGACGGTCGAGTGGGCGGCGGTACCACGTTCGGCGTCCCGGTCCGGTCCGGGGGCGTAGGTCGAGGTCCCGGTATCCACCAGGAGCGGCCGGCCGTCGTGCCAGAGCAGAAACGCGAGGGTGTCGGCGTGGGCGTGGGCCGGAAGGTCCTCGGGACAGGGCAGGCCCACGTCGGCGAGCAGATGCCACGGTCCCGCCGTCAGCACGGCGAGACCGCTGTCGACCAGCAGAAGGCCGCCGGTCTGGTCAGAGGCGGGCGTCCGCGGACGGTGCGCGGTCCCCACGGTCGGCTGCGGCGTCGAGGTCGGCATCTCGGCCGGGCGCGGTGCCGGGATCGGGCCCGGACCCGGACCCGGAGCCTGGACGGAGATCGGCGTCGATCTCACCGGAGCCGGGAGAAGCAGCCGCAGGGCCTCGGCGGGCACCGCGAATCCGTCGTTGAGCGTGGGAACCATACCGTCCGGTCCGAGCACGGCCGTCAGCCAGGCCCGCATCCTGCCGGCCGCGTCGAGCAGTGCGCCGGGCACCGCGTGGCCCGCCGCGGTGAGCAGCCCGGCGACGTCGTCGAGGTCGGCCAGCACCTGACAGTGATAGGTGGGGGAGCGTTCGTAGTGTCCACCGTCGCTGAGGACTTGCCGATCGAGCTCGCGCAGCAGCGCGTCGACCCATCGTCGGCGGCCGCGGGCGTCGTCATCGGCGACCGCCAGCCCGATCAGTGCCTTGTAGTTCTTCAGCAGGTGGTTCCCGCCGACGTCGGTCTCCAGATGAGTGCGCAGGAAGGACCGGCAGACGCCGAGGTCGGCGAGGACCGCCATCTCGGCGGGCGTTCCCCGCGCGAGCCGGGGCCACAAGGCACACAGCGTCCAGGCCCGGAGCGACACGACATAGGGCGACCAGGCAACCGGATCGCCTAGGGCCACCGAGGTCCGCCAGGCCAGATACAGCCGGGCGAACATCGCCGGCCCCTGGACAGCCTCGGTGGTGAATGCCCATGCCCAGTCCCAGTAGTGCAGATGGTAGCGCCACAGCAGCGGAGCGTCGGCCTGCCTCCAGTCCCA
>NZ_CDWWEW010000275.1:0-6953 GCF_977966315.1 Frankia sp. CeRuru1 | reverse complement strand
GGGGCGGGGGCTTGCGGGGCTATGACTCCGCGCTCTCCGCACTGGACCTACTCGATCCCTCGACCCCGATCGGAGCGGCGGCGGCAGCAGCAGTGGAAGCACTGGCGGTAGAACGACGACAACCATTCCCTCGCCCCACCCGGCGGCGCATCATCTCGGTCGCCAACCAGAAGGGCGGTGTAGGGAAGACGACGACGACGGTCAACCTGGCGGCGGCGCTGGCATCTCATGGCTCCCGGGTCCTGGTAATCGATCTTGACCCGCAGGGCAATGCCTCGACGGCGCTCGGCGTCAGCCATCATTCCGGGGTCCCCTCGATCTACGAGGTCCTGGTGGGGGATCGGCCCCTCGACGAGGTCATCGTGAAGTCCGCCGAGGCGCCGGGGCTGTTCTGCGCGCCCGCAACGATCGATCTTGCCGGCGCGGAGATCGAGCTGGTGTCGCTGGTGGCGCGGGAGAACCGGCTGCGGCGGGCCATCGCGAGCATGCAACGGGACGTCGACTATGTTTTCATCGACTGCCCGCCCTCTCTCGGGCTGCTGACCGTCAACGCCCTCGTGGCCGCCCGTGAGCTGCTCATCCCGATCCAGTGCGAGTACTACGCGCTGGAGGGCCTCGGCATGTTGCTGCGCAACGTGGAACTGGTGCAGGCGCACCTGAACCAGGAGCTGCGCCTGTCGACCATCCTGCTCACCATGTACGACTCCCGGACCAGACTGGCCGACCAGGTCGTCCACGAGGTCAAGGAACACTTCGGGGACCGGGTGCTGTCCACCACCATCCCCCGGAACGTGCGTCTGGCGGAGGCGCCGAGCTATGGGCAGTCCGCGCTGACGTACGATCCGACGTCGCGCGGCTCGCTGTCCTATCTGGCCGCGGCGCGCGAACTCGCGGAACGGGGTCGGGACTCGAATGGAGCGGCATGATGAGTGCTCGGCGCAGTGGTCTGGGGCGAGGGCTGGGGGCACTCATCCCGGTTGCTCCTCCTCCCCTCGACGGTCAGGTGGGCACCGCCTCGGCTGACTACGGTGACTACGCCGACTACGGCAGTGGCTACGGCGGCCGGGGGACGGGTCGCGGCTCCGGCGACGGCACCGGGCCGCTGCCCGTACACGGGGCGACCTTCCGCGAGATCCCCGTCGAGTCGGTCAGCCCGAACCCGCGCCAGCCCAGGACTCACTTCGATGAGGACGCCCTCGAAGAGCTGGCGGCGAGCCTCCGCGAGGTCGGGCTGCTCCAGCCGATCGTGGTACGCGAGGTGGCCCCCGAGCGCTACGAGCTCGTCATGGGTGAACGCCGGTGGCGTGCATCGAAGATCGCCAAGCTTCCACGGATTCCCGCCATCGTGCGGGAGACCGCGGACGACGCCATGCTGCGCGACGCGCTGCTGGAGAACCTCCACCGCCAGCAGCTCAACCCGCTGGAGGAGGCCGCGGCGTACGAACAGCTGCTCCGCGACTTCGGTGCGACGCACGAGGAACTGGCCAGTCGGCTCGGGCGGTCCCGGTCGCATGTCACCAACATGATCCGGCTGCTCGGGCTCTCGCCCACGGTACAAAGACGGGTGGCGGCCGGCGTGCTGTCGGCGGGCCATGCCCGCGCGCTGCTCTCGTTGCAGGATCCGGACGCCCAGGACCGGCTCGCCACCCGCATCGTCGCGGAAGGTCTCTCGGTGCGGGCCGTCGAGGAGATCGTGGCACTGGACGACGAGACCCCGCGTAAGCGGGCGTCGCGGGCGCCAGGGGCCGCCTCACCGGCCCTGGCGAGGCTCGCCGACCGCCTCTCGGATCGCTTTGAGACCCGCGTGAAGGTGGACATGGGCCGCAGCAAGGGGAAGATCACGGTCGAGTTCGCCTCGATCGAGGACCTGGAGCGGATCGTCGCCGTGATGTCGCCGTCGGCCTCGGTCGACGGCTTGTTGGACTAGGCGTCCGGCTCGGGTTCGCTCGGGGTTCTCTGGGGTTCTCGAGCCGGGCGCCGGGCGCGGATCGCGCGGTCCCGGGCTGTGCCGGGCTCCCCCCGGTGGCTGCGCGCCTGTCCGCCGAGTGCCGGGCCATCGCTGTGCTCAGGCGAGATTGCCGTGCTCAGGCGAGATTGCCGGCCTGGCCGACCTTGCGCAGCACGCCTTCCGGCGTCATCGATCCCAGCAGACGTTCCAGGGCAACCTCGACGTCCTCTCGCCAGCTCACCGCGTTCTTCACCTCGAGCCGCAGCCGCGGCCATCGATGGTGAGGCCGGACCGTCTTGAAACCGACCGCGAGGAGATAGTCGGCGGGCAGGATGCAGCGGGTGCCGGAGTTCTGGAGGTCACCGAACGCTTCCACCGCCTTGAAGCCGCGGCGGATGACGTCCTTGGCGACGGACTGGACGAGGATCCGCCCCAGCCCCTGCCCGGTGAACTCATCGACGATCGACGCTGTCATGAGCAGCACCGCGTCCGGTGAGACCGGGCTGGTGGGAAAGGCCGCCGATCGAGGCACGTAGGCCGGCGGAGCGAACATCACGAATCCGGCGGGGACGTTGTCGACATAGGCGATCTTTCCGCAACTTCCCCATTCCAGGAGGGCCAGGGAAACCCACGCCTCCTTCTCGAGGTCGGTGCCGCCGGCCTCCTCCGCGCGGCTCCGGGCCACCGGATCGAGCTCCCAGAAGACGCAGCGGCGGCAGGGCAGAGGGAGATCGTCAATATTGTCCAGGGTGATGTTCGCGATGCGACGGCTCATCGAAAAAGGCGCTCCATGGGTCGGCCACCGGGCCTCCGGTCGCCGAGGTCAACGTCGACGGACGCGGAGGCTGTTACGGAACCAGCCTAGGCTGCCGAGCATGAATTTTCCCCATCGACGCACCGGCCTCGTTTCACGTGAAACGTCAGCCTTGTCGATGGAATGCCTTGGTGACCGGTCAGGTGCGGCTAGCAAGGCGGGGGACGTGAAGCTGGCCCGTCGGCGCGTCCTGCTCGGGTGGGAGAAAGAGCCGTTGGGCCGCGGCGAGCACCGCCTCGGCGACGGTTGCCCGGAATGCGGTGGAACCAAGGGCCTTGGTGTCATGTTCGTTTGTCAGATATCCGAGGTCGAGCCGTACGGCCGGCATCCGGGTCCGCCGAAGCAGACTCCAGACCTTCGGATGGGTGCGGCAGTCCAGCATGTCGGTCCGGGAGACGATTTCACGGTGGACGAGCTGGGCGAAGCGCTCACCCACGGCGGACGACCCGCGCGCGTTGCCGTAGTAGTAGGCCGATACCCCCTGGGCGTGCGGGGATGGACTGCTGTCGGCGTGCAGCGAGATCAGGAGATCTGCTTCGAGCTCGTTCGCCCGCGCGGCCCGCTCCTCCTCGCTGGGGGACTCGTCCAGTCCGTGGATGAGGTGCGCCTGCAGGCCTGAGTCGAGTAGCCGCGTGGACATCCGGACGGCGAGGTCGGCCATGAGATCCCGTTCGCACAGATTGCCGCAGACGATGCCCGGATCGTCGCCACCGTGGCCGGGATCGATGGCGACGACGACTCCGAGCAGCGAGGAGCCGTGGGCCAACAGCCGGACAGACTCCCGCAGCACGTCGGGCCGGCCACCAGTGACCGTGCGCTGCAGGCGTTTGAGTTCGCGCAGGGTGTGTGGCCCGCATTGGCCGTCCGGATCGAGACCCCGGTTGCGCTGGAAGTCGCGGACCGCGGACTCGGTGCGTGGCCCGAAGATCCCATCCGTGCGGCCGACGTCGAAACCCATGTTGAACAGGCGCTCCTGGAGCGCCGCCACGTCATCGCCGACAAAAGGGTGCGCGGGACTGTGGTAGAGCAGACGGTCGCCGAGCTTATGGCGTGCCTCCTCCAAGGCACGCGCCGTGTCCGGACCGAGTATCCCGTCGGCGGACAGCCCCCGGCTCTGCTGAAAGGCGCGCAGCGCGTTGTCGAGATCTCGGTCGAACCGATCGGCTGGCTCGGCCGGAACGCCGCCGGGAGTACCGTCGACAGCCGGGACCCGCGTGTCCTGGGACGGGTCCGCGGCGGAGGCAGCACCTCTATCCGGGGCACTCTTACCCAGGGCACTCTTACCTGGGTCACCCTTACCCGGGCCGGCCGGATCCCGGCTCTGCCGGGGCGTCACGGGAAGAAAACCAAGATAGGTCAGGGCCGCCCGAACCTCGGCGACGGCGGAACCTTGGTCTCCCAGACGCAGCAGCTTCACCGATGCATACCTTTCAGCTCGCCTGCCCCAACGTGCCCCTGGCGAAACCCGGTGCCCCTGGCGAAACCCGATGGTCGGGGCCACCGCGTCGACGAATGATGCGCCGACGGCCGATTGCTGAATCTCAAGCCTAGGGCATGCCCGTGCGGTCTCGACCGACCGCGAACCGGATCCTCCAGTATTGACCGTGCGTGACCAGGCCGCCGTGATACTCCCACGATGCTCGTGACGGCGGGAGAAAGTTCCCGGGCCGCACGTGGTATCCGGTTGTCGTGGGCGAACCGGCGTGGACCAGTCCGGGAACGACGTCGGCCCGCCGGGATCACACCCGGCGGGCCGACGGTGGAACGACCGCGTGACGAGATCAAATGTAGGCCGAGAGGTCACGCAGCAGGGCGGCCTTCGGCTTCGCGCCGACAATGCTCTTGTCGATCGCGCCCTTGACGAACACAGCCATGGTCGGGATCGACAAGATCTGGTAGTTCCGGGCGGTCTCCGGGTTCTCGTCGATGTTCAGCTTGACGACCCGGAGCTTCTCGCCATGCTCCTTGGCGATCTCCTCCAGAACGGGTGCGACCATCTTGCAAGGGCCGCACCACTCGGCCCAGAAGTCCACCAGGACCGGCTTGTCGCTCTCCAGTACCTCGGTCACGAAGGTGCTGTCGGTCACGGGGGTGGTGGAACCTGCCATGTTGTTCTCCCTGATGGATGATCTCTTAGTGGACGGGAAGGCGATCAACGGGCCGGTGGTGGCCCGCGGACGGCGCCCGAACGGCCTTCGGGCAGCCGGGTCGGGCAGGCCTGATCCAGCGCCGCTCGGTCGGCCGCTCGGACAGACGACCGGGTCAGGCAGGTTGCGGCGTCGGGGTCACGACCCGGGGAGCCACGGTGATCACCTCGCCCGGACCCTCCCCGGCGGCGATGAAGCGCTCCGCGTCGAGAGCGGCGGCGCAGCCCGTGCCAGCCGCGGTGATGGCCTGGCGGTAGGTGTGGTCGACCACGTCGCCACAGGCGAAGACCCCGTCCAGGTTCGTCTTCGTGGTCGGGTGCGCGACCGAGATGTAGCCGGCGTCGTCGAGGTCGAGCTGACCACGGACGAGTTCGGTACGCGGAAGGTGACCGATCGCGACGAACAGCCCGGTGACCGGAAGATCCTTCTCCTCACCGGTGACGGTGTCGCGCAGCCGGACGCCGGTGAGCTTGTCCGTGCCCAGGAGCTCGGTGACCTCTGCGTTCCACCGGAACTGGATCTTCTCGTTGGCGAAGGCCCGCACCTGCATGATCGCGCTGGCCCGGAGTTTGTCCCGCCGGTGGATCACCGTCACCGAGCGGGCGAAGCGGGTCAGGAAGGTCGCCTCCTCCATCGCCGAGTCGCCCCCGCCAACCACCGCGATGTCCTGATCCCGGAAGAAGAAACCGTCGCAGGTCGCACAGGCGGAGACCCCGTGGCCGAGCAACCGCTCCTCGTGTTCGACGCCGAGCATGCGGTAGGCCGAACCGGTGGCGACGATGACCGTGCGGGCGAGGTAGGTCCTGTCCTCGATCTTGACGACCTTCGGGTTCGCCGCGAGGTCGAGCTCGGTGACGTCGTCGGCCACCAGTTCGGCTCCGAACCGCTCCGCCTGCCGCCGCAGGTTCTCCATCAGCTCCGGACCCTGGATGCCGTCCGGAAACCCAGGAAAGTTCTCCACCTCGGTGGTGTTCATGAGCGCTCCGCCGGCCGATACCGCGCCCTCGAACACGAGTGGCCGTAGGTTGGCCCGGGCGGTATAGACAGCGGCCGTGTACCCTGCGGGGCCCGAACCGACAATGACGACATCGCGTAT
Source organism: Frankia sp. CeRuru1 (assembly GCF_977966315.1). NCBI lineage: Bacteria > Bacillati > Actinomycetota > Actinomycetes > Frankiales > Frankiaceae > Frankia > Frankia sp. CeRuru1. The sequence continues at coordinate 948 of NZ_CDWWEW010000275.1, read as the reverse complement.
GTCGTCCTCGCCGTCGGGCTGGCTGCCGCGGCCGGTGACATCCTGGCCGTCCTCCTGGGCTGTCACACCCGCTCCTTTCACGCTACGGGATCCCTGTGAGCCGGGTGGGCCCTCGCCGGTACCTGTCGCCCCGGCTTCATCCGAGTTCCTCGTTCATCGGTCCGTCCATGGAGACGGTGCCCGACAGCGACAACCGTCTCCGCGGGCATCTGATTCCATCCGTGCCCGCCACCGGTGCGTGCCACGGCCGGGCTCCCGGCCCTCTCGATGCGTCAACCCCCACCTCAGTGCCGCAGGGTGGACACGCTGTACCACGGCGCGGTGGAGACGGTGGTGATGCCGCAGCGGGCGTCGACGACCAGCACCCTGGCCACCGCCGGTTGCATGGGCACGGAGAGCACGATCAACAGCGCCGGATGGTCGTTGTAGACGACGCGGTCGACGGCGAGGATCGTGCCACCCGTCTGCGCCGCCAGGCTCTGGTAGCACGGGCGCAGGCCAGGGGTGTCCAGCACCGAGCGCAACCGGTCGACGTCCACCGTCGCAGGGGTCGTCGCGCCGCCGGCCGCCGCGGGCGCGGGCGGCGGCACGAGCGGCAGCGCCGCGGACCCCAGGATCCGGCCGGCCAGCAGTTCCCGGCCGTGCCGCACGACGTCCGAGGGAGCGACGCTCGCCTGCGAGACCGCCATCATGATGAGGGGAGCGGAGCTGGCGGAGCCGCGTTCGGCCACCACCGAACCGCCGCCCGGGCCGGAGCTGTCCACGGGGTTGGACGCCGCTACCCTGTGATCGACGTTGGCGCTCCGCAGACCGTGGTACACGAAGATCGCCGCCCCGAAGGTGATGAAGGCGATGCAGACCGCCATGATGGACACCCAGTCCCGTCGGGGGCGCGCACCCGGCGCACCCGGACGGCTCCGCGGATCCCGGCGCCGGGCCGGTTGACGG
>NZ_CDWWEW010000274.1:0-6953 GCF_977966315.1 Frankia sp. CeRuru1 | reverse complement strand
GTGGGTGGCCGGGCGACGGACGGTGGACGGCGTCGGGCGCTGCCTCACCGCACCGAGATCGGCGCCGGAAGCGATGGTGCGCGGGTGGTGGCGCTGAGGGCGCGGCTGAGGGCGCGCCCGGAACTCCGGCCACGAAGGTGCCGGGGACGCGCCTGATCGGGGGACGGCGCGGGGCCGTCAGCGACAGCGGCTGGTCTCAGCGCGCCCGTAGTCGATGCAGCGGCGGCACGTCAGCAATGGAGATGTGCGCACACTTTTCACCCTGAGTAGGTGAACGTTGCCGCGTCAAGAAGGAGGTGGGAATGTGACGTGCGATACGTCAGGCCCGCGCGGGAAGTTCGGGTGCGCAGCCGGGCCCGACCGTATGATTGTCCAATGGATGAGATAGTAATCTCATATTCCGAGACGCCAGGCTGGGATCCCGAGACCTACGACGGGGAGCGCCGCCGGCTCGTCCCCTCCTTCGACCTGCTGTACGGATCGGTCGGCGACCTGGTGGCACGCCAGGGTGGCGCCCGACCGGCGGTGCTCGACCTCGGCGCGGGCACCGGTCTGCTGGCCGCCGCGGTCGCCGCGGCCGTCCCCGACGTCCGGTTACACCTGTTCGACGGCGCCGCGCCGATGCTGGCCAAGGCCCGGGCGCGGCTGTCCGCCGGCTCGATCGAGGCCGTCACCGTCGCGGACCTCGCCTCCGCCCTGCCGACCGGCCCGTTCGACGCGGTCGTCTCGGCGCTGGCCATCCACCACCTCGACGACCCCGGCAAGCGCGACCTGTTCCGCCGGGTGCGCGACGTCCTGTGGCCGGGTGGGCTGTTCGTCAACCTCGAGCAGGTCAACGGCCCGACTGCCGCCCTGACCCGGCAGTACGAGGACATGCACGAACGGCAGGCTCGGGCGGCGGGTTCAGACGACGCCGAGTGGCAGGCCGCGTTGCGGCGGATGTCCTTCGATCGGTGCGCGCCGCTCGCCGACCAGCTCGACTGGCTGGCCGACGCCGGATTCGCGCCGGTCGACTGCGTCGCCAAGCACGGCAGGTTCGCGGTCTATGCCGGCTGGCGCCCCTGAGTCCGTCCACGGCCCACCCCGTCACCCGGCGGGGCACCAGCCGGTGAGCCTCACACCAGCTGCCGGGCGACGTCCGTCCGCACACCTGCCAGGGCGGTGTAGGCCGCGCCGCCCGGACATTCGGTAGCCATCCAGTCGCGGTGCCCGCTAACAGCCGGGACGGTACGACGCCTGCCACTCACCGGATGGACGTAGTGGACGGTGCCGAGCGGGTCGAGATGATGCGCTCCGGTCAACGCGAGCAGCACCAGGACGAGCGTGCGACGGGCGGCGGCGGTGGGGGTGCGCGTCCGCAGGTCACCGAGCAGCGCGACGCCGACGTTGCCGGCGTTGAAGTCCGCCACGTGCGCACCCGTCACCACGTAGCCGTCCTCCCGGTGGCCGGGAACGCTCTCCGTTCCCGACCACCGGCCCTCGTAAAGCGTGCCTGCCTCGTCGATGAGGAGGTGGTACCCGATGTCCGACCATCCCCGCTCGACCGTGTGGAAGTGGTAGATCGCCCGCACGGTGGCGGCGGGGTTCGGATCGTCGTTGGGCGTCACCGTGTGATGAACCGTGACAACCTGGCCCGGGTGGTACGTCGGTTTCCAACCGCTGCCGGGTGAGGGGGACAGCCGCAGCGACTCGTCCGCGCCCCACGCGGCCCGGGGCAGGTAGCGCAGGTCGAGCGTCGCCGGCAGCCGGACGGGGGCGACCGGCGCAGCGGGGACCGCCGACGCCCCAGACGCGGTCGCGACACGGGGCGGCGGCGACGATCTGGGCGCGGCGAAGAGCCCCGGCGACCGGGCGGCGCGCGAAACCGAGATCGCGGAAAGGGCGGCGTAGGCGGACACAATGGGTGCCGTTAACCGCTGCAACGGCCCCGACGTCGTGTTCAGGGCGGTGGACGTCACGGACGTCGCGCCGGGTGGCAACCACAGTTCGTAGCCGGTCGCGCGGTGCGCGGCGACCAGCACGGCGGCGCTCCTCCCCCCGGCCGGCGGGTCGTCCCGATCCACCGGACAGCCGACCGCCAGCGACCGCCATGCGTCGAACCCACCCCCCGGCGGGCGCAGCCGGATCTCGGCGCCCCGAGAAGCGGCACCGCCGGCACCGGCGGTCCCGGCGGTCCCGGCGGTCCCCGTGCCGGCACCCCCGGGACCGGCCCGGCCATCCGCCGCGCGATCCTTCCCGTCACGGGTCCATCGGACGGCCACGTAACCGATGTCGAAATCCGACGTCGCGGGCCCCACTCCCCTCGTCACGGCGGCCAGGGTCCGGGGCACGAGCACGACACGCGTCCCCGGCGCCGAGAGGGCCCGCGCTTCCGCACCGGGTCGGACCCCTGCGGCCGGTGGCCCGGCCGGGCCAGCGGACGCGCTGCTCGGCGCGGCGTCGAGCAGCGTCTCCGCCCATCCACCCAGACCGGCACCGGCGAGACCGAGCATTCCGCGCCGGGACAGACCGGGCTCACGGCGACGCCGGCGAAACGGGTCAGCGGCATGGGACATGAGGCGTCCTTCGGGTCGTCAGGGTTGAGACATTGGCACGCTACGGTAGTCGATGCCTTACCCTGTGCATCAAGGCGCCAAGAGATCCACCACGAGCCACGAGCTACCCGGCGGCAACGGGGACGGGGAATACGTCCCAGCGTCACGGGAAGGTCCATAAGCATCCGTTCGGGAGGACCTGAGCATCCGTTCGGGAGGAGGAGTGCCATGGTCGGGAAGAAGCCGCGGACCGACAAAACCAACAAGAAGGCGCAGGCCGACGAGATGCGGGACGATGTTCCGTCCACCATCGCCCGCTCCGACGATCAGGCCATCCGCACCTGGAAGAAAACCCACGACTCGGCGGTGGAGACCTACGGTGAGGGTGCGCGTGCCCACCGTGCGGCCTTTGCCGCCCTCAAGCACACCCACGAGAAGGTGGGGGACCGTTGGCGGCCGAAGGGTCGGCCCGGTCCCTCCGACGAGCAGGCCGCCACGCCGACGCCCGCCTCCCGGCACAGCGGGCCGACCGCCGAGGGCGTGGACGCGAACGCCTCGCTGACGCACCTGCGCGCGCTCGCCCGCGAGCTCGGCATCCCCGGCCGATCGACGATGTCGAGGGACGATCTCGTCGAGGCGATCAAGAAGGCCAACCGCAGGCGGACCGCGCAGGCCCGCAGCAGCGCGTAGGAGCCGTCCGCTCCTGGGAATACCGACCAGGACCAAGATTGGCGTTTACTACCTATGAGCTTTCGACGCGGATGCCGTCGAGTGCGAAACCCCGGATACCCGTCATGGCCGGTAAGGGCCCACCGTCCGCGCGCCGCCGCGGGCGCAGGTAGTAGTGCCAGGTCGGGGCCGGCCCGGCCGGAGGCCGGGTCCATCGGGTGGGTTCCCCCCGCCCCCGCCGATAAGTGATCTTCGTCGTCATGCGGTTGCCGGGGTCGGGGGGTCCCCCGAGCCCGAGGTCCCCCGCGCGCGAGGCCGCTTCGTCGCCGTCCTCCCGCAGGCTGAACCGCGCGTGCAGACGGCGCAACGGCTCGGGAGCCCACCAGTTGTAGTCGCCCGCCAGGGCCATGAACGCCGGGACGAGGATCGCTCGGACGAGGGTCACGTCGAGCACGATCGACACGGTCAGCCCGACACCCACCAGTTTGATCATGCTGATGTCCGATGCGGACAACGCGACCATGACCACGACGAGAGCGAGCGCCACACTCGTGATCAGTGGACCGGTCGCCCCCAGCCCACGGGCGACGGAATCGTGGTTGTCTCCCGTCCGCAGGTACTCCTCGCGGATGCGGGCGAGCAGGAAGATCTCGTAGTCCATGCTGAGCCCGAACGCGATGAAGAACATCAGGACCGGGCTGGTCATCTCCAGCGTGCCCGACACCTGGAAGTCGCCGACCAGACCGGTCAGGTGCCCGTCCTGGAAGACGAACGCCAGCAGCCCGACGGTGGCGGCGAGGTTCAGCGTGTTGAGGAACATCGCCTTCAGCGGAAGGAGCACGCTGCCGGTGAACAGGAACAGCAGGATGAAGGTCGCCGTCATCACGACGGCGAAGGCCGGTAGCAGACTCCGCTTGATGGAATGCGAGGTGTCGAGGAAGTGTGGCGCGAGTCCGCCGATGAGGACGCCGAACGGCGCCGGTGTCGCCTGCAGCCTCCGGACCAGGTCCTTCGCCGGCTCGGACAGCGGAGACCTGTCGGTCTGCCACACCGACAGCCAGGCGCCGCGATGCGTTCCGACGTACCTCATCGGAGTCTTCGGCACCGCACCGACCCGCTCGCCCCGCAGGAAGCTGCCGGTGACGGTGTCGACGCGGGCAACGCCCGGCAGCGCGGACAGCCGGATCGCGTAGTCGGTCAGCTTCTCGGCGTTCCCCGGGTCCCGCGCGTCCACTCCGGGCACCACGATCGGAATCTGGCAGGGCAGGCAGACGACGAAGTCCTCCCGCATCGCGTCATTGACGACGTGAGCCTCCGCGGTCGCCGGCAGGACTGTGTCGTCGGCCAGCGCGAGGTTGAGGTGGCGCAGCGGCGCGGCACACAGCACCAACACGAAGATCGCGGCCCCACCGAAGAACACCGGGTGGCGCATGACCCGCCGCGCCAGCGCCGACCAGCCGTGGCCAGCCGCCGCGGCCCCCACGCGGTGGCCGCCGGACCGCCGGCGACCCGAGCGCCTCGGGCGTGACCCCGAGCGTCTCAGGCGTGACAACGCCAGCCGGACGTTGCCGCGCTCGATGCGGTCACCGAGGACCATCAGCGCCGCGGGCAGCACGAGCAGTGCGGCCACCTCCGAGGCGACGACGACGATGATGCCGGCGAAGGCGAACGAACGCAGGTAATAGATCGGGAAGACCAGCGCGGCCGTCAGGGACAGCGCCACCGTCACCCCGGAGAAGAACACCGTGCGCCCGGCGGTCTCCAGCGTCCGGCGCAGCGCCGCCGCCGGGAGCAGCCCGCGGTCCTGTTCGTCCCGAAAACGTCGCAGGATGAACAGGCTGTAATCGACCGCGAGACCGAATCCGAGGGCGGTCGTCAGGTTCACCGAGAAGACCGACACGTCAGTGAGCGTGGCCGCCAGCCGCAGCAGCGCGAGACTCGACACCACCGACACCACGCCGACCAGGACCGGAAGCAGGGCAGCCGGGACCGTGCCGAAGGCGTAGAGCAGCACGAGGAACACCAGCGGAGTGGAGATCTGCTCACCGTGCGCCAGGTCGACACGGCTGCGCTCGGTCACGTCACGCATGACCGCGGGCGCCCCGCCGAACCGGACCTGGACCCCCGGGCCGTCGTGGGCGTACCGGTCGTGCAGGGCGTTCAGGCGGTGCTGGATGTGGTCCTCGGAACCGGTGAGCCGAAACACGATCAGGGCCGACCGACCGTCCTTCGCACGCAGCAGCGGGCTCGCCTCGTTGGGCCCGCCCGGCCAGTACGACAGCACCGAGGTCACCCCCGGCTCCGCGGCAATCCGCCCGGTGAGCTCCCGGCCCAGGCGGGCGGCGATCGGCCCGTCGATACCCGGGGCCGACGTCAGCATGATGGCGACGTCGGGGGGCGCGTCCGGGAACTCCTCGTCGAGCAGCCGCTCGGCCCGCGTCGACGGATCGCCCGGTGCGTAGAAACCACCGGTGGCAAGCTGGTCGTAGATTCCGGCATTCCACGGCAGCAGCACGACCACCAGCAGGCAGGCAGCGGCGAGTACCCTTCCCCGGTACACGACGGCCGCGTCAGCCACCATTGTGAACAGCGAACGGGGTGGTGCGCCGGTGGAGCCCGTCGGCGCGGGGCCGCGGTCGGCCCAGCCCTCGTCCCGTCCGTGCGACCCCTCGTCCCGTCCGTGCGACAACGCGGCATACGTCACCCGATCGGGGCGGGATTCGCGCTGCTGCGCCGGATCAGCGAACGACGGCATGACGCTCCTTCGAGGATCTCCCGTGCCGATGGATCTCGTGACGGCCGGACGGTGGCCGCCAGCGGCCACGCGTCCGGGCATGGAGCACCGCATGGAGCACTGCGTGGAGAGCACTGCGAGGAAGTCCCGAGCTTCCACCTTGAAAGTAGACCTGCCTGAGACCCTGGTCCCGAACTACCCTCGCCCGGAGGCAGAAGTGTAGCGGGAGTCTGGCCACGATCGATATTCGGCCGCCGAAAGCAGGGCCGCCGGAAGAATCTTCGAGGGTAGGCGGCCGCCGCGGCGTAGGAGGAGTGGGCGGGAATGCCGGGAGCAATCCCGAAGGTAGTAGGGCAATGCCTCAGGCCCAGCCTGAGCCTCGGCTCGCCGGCCGGGCGGCCCCGCCACTCCTGCCCGCACAGCGTGAAAACACCGCTATGGCACCGATGGCAGGCCACATCGACCCGCGGTCGAGATCCTCGTACACCGGCGCCGGGAATATACGGCGGGGTCGAATGGCCGTGACTGCCAGACCGGCAGTCACGGCCACGCCCCCGGCAGGGGCCCGGTGCGGACCCCTGAGATCAGGGCAGCATTCCCAGCTGGCGCGCGGCGTGTACCGCGGCTGTGCGGTTACGGACACCGAGCTTGCGCATGATGCTGCGCAGGTACGCCTTCACCGTCTCGGGCGAGACCGTCAGCCGGCGGGCCGTCTCGACGTTGGACAATCCCAACGAGACCTGGGCAAGCACCTCCAGCTCGCGCGGGGTCAGCGTCAGCCGTCCGACCGTCTTCGTCTCCTCGGCGAGCAGCCCGCGCAGCAGCTCGGACACCCCGCCGATGCGACCGCGCAGGAACGGGTCGGCGACATGCTCGGTGACCTCCTGAAGCTCCCGGTAGGCCAGCCGCAGGCTCTCCCGGGGCAGACCCGACATCCGCGGGAACGGGACGGCCCCCGGCCGCACGGCCGGCACCCCGCCCTGGACCGGCACCTGCATCCGCCCCTGGACCGGCAT
>NZ_CDWWEW010000273.1:0-6959 GCF_977966315.1 Frankia sp. CeRuru1 | reverse complement strand
GGGTTGGGCGAGCTCCCGGGCGCGCTGCCGGCCGGGGTACGAACGGCGGCCCGGCGGGCACCGGCCCGGCTGTTGCAGGACGCCTGGGCCCGCTCGGAGTACCCGCCCGTCGAGTGGCTCACCGGCCCCGCCGACGTCATGCACGCGACGAACTTCGTCCTTCCACCCCTGCGCCGGGCCCGCGGTGTGCTGACCATCCATGACCTGTCCTACCTGCGTACCCCGGACACGGTGACGGGGGCGTCCGCCCGCTACAGCGATCTGGTCCCCCGCGGCCTGCGCCGGGCGTCCGCCGTGCTGACGCCCAGCCGCGCGGTGGCCGACGAGGTGGTGACGGCCTACCGGCTCGACCCCGCACTGGTGACCCCGACGCCGCTCGGCGTCGACGACGCCTGGTTCACCACGGCGAAGCCGAGCCTCGCCTGGCGCAGGGCCCGTGGCCTGCCCGAGCGGTACCTGCTGTTCGTCGGTTCGGTGGAGCCCCGCAAGAACCTCCCGGCGCTGCTGGAGGCGGTCCGCCGACTGCACGCGACGAAAATCGACGCTCCGCCGTTGGTGCTCGTCGGGCCTCCGGGGTGGGGACCGGCGCTGGACCTGGCGAACCTGCCGTCCGACGCCGTCGTCGTCGCCGGTTACCTCGACAGCGAGGCACTGCGGACGACCGTCGCCGGAGCGAGCGTGCTGTGCTTCCCGTCCCGGTACGAGGGCTTCGGTCTACCCCCCCTGGAGGCGCTCGCCGCCGGGACTCCGGTGGTCGCCGCCGACATCCCGACCGTGCGGGAGGTCACCGCCGCTCTCGTCGACGTCGCCGCCCCCGCCGGCCGGACCCCTGGCCAGGCCCCCGGACGGGCCATCACCCGGCCCAGCAGTCCGGTGCGGCTCGTTCGGCAGACCGACCGCGACTCGTTCGCCGACGACCTCGCCGAGGCGATCCTGGAGCTGCTCGACTCCCCCGGCGACACCGACGCCGGCCGGGCGCACGCCCGCACGTTCACCTGGCGGCGCACCGCGCAGCTCACCGCGGCCGTCTACCGCCGGGTCACCGAGCTTCCATAACGCGACAACGAGCAGGACACCGCCGAGAACGGCCCATCCCGCCAGGCACGACAGCCCGAGGTCGGGCGGGCCCGGGGCCGTCTGGTCCCAGGCGGCCCGCAGCCGGTCCAGGTTCGCCAGCGGGGCGAGCGCGGGCCGCTTGAATGCCAGGTCACGGATGAGCATGACCACGGTGAGCGCTGCCAGCGCGGCGACGACCGCGACCGTCGGCAGGCCGCGGCGGCCCAGCGGCAACGACCCGCAGCAGGCCGCGACGACGAAGGCGAGGATCGGCAGCATCGGCAGCAGGTACCGGGTGAACGGCGCGCCTCCGACGGCGACGTATCCCACCAGGGTGGCGACGACGAGCAGGCAGTGCAGGGTGAGCAGAAGGCCGATGACGACGCTGCCGGCCAGCCGGCCTCCCGGCGGATCCGCCTCGGAGTGCCCGTCGTCCACCCCGTCGTCCACCGGCCGGGCCTCGGTGGTACCCGCGATCCGGGCGGCTGGGCATGCAGCGGTCCGCAGCCGGGCGCCCAGGACCCGAACCCCCGCCGCCACCAGGCCCGCGCCGGTCACGACCGCGACCCCGACGGCGATCGTCCGGGCGTGACCGGTCAGCAGGACGGGACGTCCGAAGAACCCGCGGTAGGCGTGCCACCAGAAGTCGCTGTCGCGTAATACCTGCCAGGCCGACGTCCGCCCATCGCGGATCGGGAACATCTCGGCGACCCGGCCCGAGGCGGTGGGATCGCCGTACCGGCGCACGTTACGCAGGTAGAACCAGCCGGTCGCGGCGAAAGTCAGCGCGACGAGCGCGACCGCGGCCGTCAGGCCACGCCCGGCTCGCCGCAGCCGGCCACCGGACGTCCGCATCGAGACGGCGGCACCGAGAGCCGGGACGACCACCGCGACGGCCAACGCGCCACTGGCCCGACTCGCCGCCGCGGCCGGGCCGAGCACCGCCAGCGCCGCCAGGGTCCGCGGCCCCGGTCCCCGGCGGGTGATCGCGACGGCCACCGCGAGCAGGCCGGTGATGGTCGCCACCGCCAGGGTGTCGTTGTAGACCTGGCCGGAGATGAGGACGAACATGCCGACCACGCCGACGATCGCCGCCGCGCCGACGGCGACACCGGGCCGCCCCGGCAGCACACCGCGGACCAGCGCCGCGGTCGCGATCACCGCGGTGATCCCGAACGCCACGTTGAGAAGGCGGGCGGCCCGGAAACCGGCCAGCGGATGATCCAGCGCGACGCCCGTCCGGAGCGGGACGGCCTCGACCGCGTAGAACAGCGGTGGATGGTTCGCGGTGTAGGTGAGGTCGGCATTCGTCAGTGGTCGGCCGAGGCGCACCCCGCAGAGCCGATCGACGTGGGAGGCCACCGCGGCCCGCGCCTGCTGCGGCGACACCACGCAGTCGGCGGGCAGTCCCGGCATGCTCGGGATGCGGGAGTGCACGGGCGAGTCGAGCACGGGCAACGAGCCGTCGGCGACGACGAACGCGTAGGCGGTGTGCTGTGCCTCGTCGGCCGAGGTGAAGGGAGGCACGACCGCGGCGACGAGCACACCGAGCGCGGAGAAAACCATGCCGGCCGCGACCACCCCGGTCACAAGCCAGCGCCGCCCCGGATCCGACACCCGCCGGACCTCCGATACCCGCCGGACCTCCGACACCCGCCGGACCTCCGACACCCGCCAGGCCTCCGGCGCCGCACCGGTCCCAGGCACCTGCGTGGAGGTTTCGACCGCCTGCCACGCATCCCCGCCAGGCACGTCGGCAACCCTCTCAGCATCGGCCGGGCGGTGTCGCCCCGACTACCACGCCACAACGCCGGTCAGCCCGTCGAACATCAGCGACGATCGTTTGGCGGATACGACGGTATCGTCCGCTTGGCGTCAGCTGTCCGGCGGTCCGTTATCCGGCGGCCGGCGCTCTCCGGCGGTCCGGGTTTGGAGCGCGGCAACGAATCCGGCCACGCCCAGGATCGCGGCCGATCCGATCGGCCCGATGACCGCGGCGAGGTAGCGGTAGTCGAATCCGGAGGTCAGCGCGGACAGCACAAGGGTCGACAGGCCGGCCCCGGCGGCCAGCCAGAACAGCCGCCCGACCCCCAGCCACGCTGCCGTCACCCCACTCCTGCGCACCCGGCGAACGGCCTCGAGCAGTACTGCCGCGAGACCCGCCAGCAGGCCCAGGCCGACGAGCGGCATCGGAGCGTAGGCCAGGCGGGAGTAGACGGCCAGCCAGCCCGCCGCGGGGTTGTGCACCTCGGTCGCGACGAAATAGCCGTCGTCGGCATGCGGATCGTCCGGGGTCAGCACGTTGGTCACGCTGGACGGCAGTTCCCAGGTGTCCGCCCGCGAGGTCTTCGTCGTCTCATGCCGGACCGGGGAGAGATAGCCGACGAGGTACCGGGCCGACGTCGTCACCAGCATCCACGGCTGGTCACGCACGACCTCGCCCGCGAACTCGGCCGCGAGGTCCTCCCGTCCCGGTGGGATGTGCCGGTGCCCCTGGCGCAGAGGGGAGTCGGCCGGCCACAGGTAGCGAACCGGCGAACCCCGCTGGTCGACCGGCCGTGGGTCGCACAGGGTGCGCAGGTCCGCTCGCGACAGCGCGGAACAATCCGCGAACGGCGCCACCCGCCCGTACAGGAAGAACCCGGAGTGCGCGGAGACGGCGAAGCCCCCTCCCGCCGAGGCGCTCCACCCAGAGTAGGCCAGGATCGGCGCGGCGGCGGCCAGCGCGAAGGCGAGGACGGGTCGGGCCGCCCGAGGAGCGGCAACCGACCCGGCCCAGGAAGTCGCGCGCCGCCGGTCGGCCAGCACGGTGCCGAGCAGGACGACCAGGCCGACCGCCAGCGGGCCGTAGCCCACCGTCCGCACGCACAGGCAGGCTCCGAGCAGCAGGCCGGCGGCGGCGCAGGCAACGGGCCGAGGGCGTCCCGGTAACGCGAGCAGCGCCACGCCGACCGAGACGAGAACCCCAAACAGGCTGTCGGCGAGGACGAACTGGCCGAGGTCCAGCACCCACGGGGAGAGCAAGGCGGGGGTGGCGGCGAGGGCGGCGAGCCACGGCCGGCGGGCAACCCGCAACGCCACCGCATAGAGCGCCACCGCCGCGCCCAGCGTGAGCAGGTGCTGGACGACGACGACCCGCGTCAGGTGGGCCTGCCCGTCGAGGATCCGCAGGAACATCGGGTAGCCCGACGGCCGCCAGTCGCCCGGCCAGATGTCCCGCCATGCCTGGTCGAGGTAGGCCGCCGAATCCCCGAGGTACATCAGCGCGGGCGGGTAGGTGACGATCACCAGGACCCGGGCAGCGATCCCGGCGGCGACCAGCAGCAGAAAGACCGCGTGCCGACGGGGCGTCCCGCGCAGGCGCCGACGCGCGGTCGAAATCGCGGCTACTTGAGGACCTCCGCGGTCTCGTCGGACTCCGCCGAGCCCGGCGCCGCGGGCCGTGCGCCACCGACGGTGTTTCCCAGGCGGATCTCGGGCAGCAACCAGGCCAGCGCGAAGGCGCACAGACCGATCGGCACCGCCACCAGGAAGACGGTCTGCATCGCGTCCGAGAACGCCTGGACGAATCCGTCCCGGATCGTCGGGGGCAGCCTGTGGAGCACCTGGGGGGTGATGTTGGAACCGGAGGCGGACAGACCGGGTGGCAACGGGATGCCCGCGAACCGCTCGGCGAGGTTACCTCTGAGCTGGTTCGCGAAGATCGCGCCGAACACGGCGGTACCGAACGACCCGCCGATGAACCGGAAGAAGGTCGCACCCGAGGTGGCCACGCCCATCTGCCGGTAGTCGACAGCGTTCTGCACGGCCATGACCAGGACCTGCAGGACCGCGCCGATCCCGACCCCGAGAAGGAACATGGACAACGTGAGCTGCAGCGTAGAGATGTCGGGACTGATGAACGACAGCAGGAACAGGCCGATCGACATCATCGCGGTACCGACGACCGGGAAGATCTTGTAACGGCCCCACCGGCTGATGAGCCGGCCGGAGATGATCGAGCTGAGTAGCAGCCCACCCATCACCGGCAGCATCTGCAGGCCGGAGTCCGTCGGGTCGACTCCCTTCACCACCTGGAGGAACAGCGGCAGGAAGACGATCGCGCCGAACATCGCGAAGCCGACGACGAAGCCGACCGCGCCGGCCACCGAGAACACCCGGACCCGGAACAGGGTCAGCGGCAGCACGGGTTCGACCGCCACTCGTTCGACGAACACGAACCCGACGAGGAGCACAACTCCCGCGACGCCCATCCCGATGATCTCCGGTGATCCCCAGGCGTAGGTGGTGCCAACCAGGCTGGTCAGCAACACGAGGCTGGTCGTCGCCATGGCCAGGAGCACGGTGCCGAGGTAGTCGATGACGTGCCTGATGCGGTTCCTCGTCGCCGGGAGCGCCAACGCCGTCACCACCAGGGCGACCGCGCCCACCGGCAGGTTCACGTAGAAGACCCAGCGCCAGGAGAGATGGTCGACGAACAGGCCGCCGAGTAGCGGACCGACCACCGACGACACACCGAACGTCGCGCCGAACAGCCCCTGGTAACGGCCTCGATCGCGCGGTGGAACGAGATCACTGATGATCGTTATTGCACTGATGATCAACCCGCCGCCACCGAGTCCTTGGACAGCACGGAAGGCGATCAGCTGCCCCATCGACGTACTGACACCGGCGATCACCGAGCCCACCAGGAAGATGACGATCGCCACCTGGAACAGGATCTTGCGGCCGTACAGATCACCGAGCTTGCCCCAGACCGGTGTGGACACCGTGGAGGCCAGCAGGTAGGCAGTCACCACCCAGGAGAGATGGGTGGCGCCGCCGAGATCCCCGACGATCGTCGGCAGTGCCGTCGACACGATCGTCTGATCCAGCGAGGCCAACAGGATTCCGAGGAGCAGCGCTCCCATGATCAGCCAGAGCCGGCGCTGGTCGGAGACCTGCGGGGGGGTCACGGCAGCGCCGCCGCGGGGCGCCGGCGACGTGCCGGCGCCGGTTCCGCCGGACTCGGCGTCCTCGGCGTCCTCGGCCGATCGAGCCTGCGTCATGACCGGCTCCCTTCATGGTCGTCGCTGACGTCGACGTGCTCGGTCGATCTCATTCGGGTCGCTGTCCTCGTTGTTCTTGTTCCCGGCGTTCCGGGTGGGCCCGGCGTTCCCGGTGGGACGACGTGATCGGCGCGTTCGAGGTGCCCACCACGTCGGATCCGTCCGACCCGCCGGACTCGTGTCCGGACTCGTGTCCGGACTCGTGTGTGGCGCCGGACCCGTCTGAGGTGCCGGAGGGACCAGGCGGAGCCAGGCCGCGGGCCAGGATGTCGAAGGCGCGGCCGAGAGTGTCGGGCAACGAAGCGTCATCCGGGGACTCCTGCCACCGCACGGTCAGGGTTCGCACGACGGCCAACGTCGTCGCGACCAGCACGACGGGGTAGGGGTCACGATCGGGATCGAGCCCGCAACGCCGGCCGATCGCCTCGGCGAGAGCGCGTTCGTAGGAACTCCAGCTGGCCGCGTTGGCCATGGTCAGATGCGGATGGGCACGGATGATCGCAAGCCGGACGCGCCACAGCTCGGCCTGATCGGGCGCGACGAGGGCGGCCCGGTCCAGTATGACCGCCCGCAACGCCGCCAGCGGCTCCTCCTCGGGAGGACGCTCCGCCAGCGCCATGCTGATCTCGGTGATGTCCTCGGGATCGATGCCGGCGATCGCGTCGTCCTTCGTCGGGAAGTAGTTGAAGAACGTCCGGGTGGAGACCTCGGCCACGGCGGCGATCTCGTCGACCGAGACGTTCTCCAGACCACGCTCCGCGACGAGCCGGATGGCTGCGGCCCGCAGGGCCCGGCGGGTCTGCCGCTTCTTGCGCTCCCGCAGCCCCGGCCCGGACGACCTCCCGGGCTCGCCAG
>NZ_CDWWEW010000272.1:0-6960 GCF_977966315.1 Frankia sp. CeRuru1 | reverse complement strand
CCAGCCAGTGCCCGGCGTCGACGGTGCCGAGGTACATCCCGCGCAGCGGAGCGGCGAACACCGTGCCCGGTTCCGCCGGCGGGACGGGCAGCTCGGGAAGGTCCTCCTCCTGACGCTCGGCCCGGTTGCGCCACGCCCGTCGCATCGAACCGACCACCGCGACGAACACCAGCAACAGACCGAGCAGGAGAAGCAGGTGCAGCCCCAGGCGGTCCGGCGCCCGGTCCAAGGCGACGGCGGGCCCGGCGGCCTGCAGGGATACGGCGTGCGAAACAATCATACGATCTTCCCGTCGAGCACGGTGGGCCGTCCCCGCAGGAACGTGGCGCGGATCGTTCCCGGCAGCGACCGGCCCGCATAGGGCGTGTTGCGGCTGCGGCTGGCGAGCGCGTCCGGCTCGACCATCCGCCACGGCGCCGGATCGAGCAGGGTGACGGTCGCGGGCGCGCCCACTGCTATGGAACTCCACACCTCGGTCGCGGTTCGCGGCAGGCCACCGATCCTCGCCGGGGCCAGTGCCATCCGCTCGGCGACCCCGGCCCAGTCCAACCGGCCCGGGATGACCATCGTCTCGATGACCACCGACAGCGCCGTCTCGAGACCGAGCATGCCGGGACGCGCGGCGGCCCACTCCGTCTCCTTGTCCTCCAGCGCGTGCGGGGCGTGGTCGGTGGCGACGCAGTCGATCGTGCCGTCGGCGAGCCCGGCGCGCAGCGCGGCGACGTCGGCGGCGGTGCGCAGCGGCGGGTTGACCTTGTAGACCGGGTCGAACGAGCAGACCAGGTCGTCGGTGAGCAGCAGGTGGTGCGGGGTCACCTCGGCGGTGACGTTCCAGCCCTTCGCCTTGGCCCACCGGATGATCTCCACCGATCCGGCGGTGGAGACGTGACAGACGTGCAGCCGGGAGCCGACGTGCCCGGCCAGCAGCGCGTCCCGGGCGATGATCGCCTCCTCGGCGACCGCGGGCCACCCCGGCAGCCCCAGCCGGGCGGCCACCGTGCCCTCGTTCATCTGGGCGTTCTCGGTCAGTCGCGGTTCCTGCGCATGCTGGGCGATCACCCCGTCGAACGCCTTGACGTACTCCAGCGCCCGGCGCATGAGCAGCGCGTCCGACACGCAGTGCCCGTCGTCGGAGAAGACCCGCACGCCCGCCGCGGAGGAGGCCATGGCGCCGAGTTCAGCGAGCCGCTCGCCGGCAAGCCCGACGGTGACCGCGCCGACCGGCCGGACGTCGCAGTGACCCGCATCCAGGCCGAGCCGCCACACCTGCTCGACGACCCCCGCGGTGTCGGCGACCGGATTGGTGTTCGCCATCGCGAACACGGTGGTGTAGCCACCGAGGGCCGCGGCGCGGGTGCCGGAGGCGACCGTCTCGGCGTCCTCCCGGCCGGGTTCCCGCAGGTGAGTGTGCAGGTCGACCAGGCCGGGGAGCAGGATCAGCCCGTCCGTGCCCAGCACGGTGGTGCCGGCGGGCAGTCCCCCGGCCCCGGCGTGCGTGGAGCCGGCCGGTCGCCAGGCGGCCACCACCCCGCCCGCGAGGACGACGTCGACAGGGTCCCCGCCGAGCGGGCGGACCCGCCGCAGGACCCAGGAGGTCCCCGTCGGCGTCCCCGTCGGCGTCCCCACCGGCGTCTCTCCCGGCGTCTCCGCCGCGGGCGTCGTCATGAGACCTCCCCGGAACCACCCAGCAGCAGGTACAGCACGGCCATCCGCACGCTCACCCCGTTCGCAACCTGTTCCACGACTGTCGACCGGGCGGAGTCTGCGACCCGGGAGGCGATCTCCATCCCGCGTACCATCGGGCCGGGATGCATCACCAGGGCGTGGCCGGGCAACATCTCCGCCCGGTCGGCATCCAGCCCATAGCGCCGGCTGTACTCCCGTTCGGTCGGGAAGAAGGCCGCGGACATCCGCTCCCGCTGGACCCGCAGCATCATCACCACGTCGCTCTTGGGCAGCACGGCGTCGAGGTCGTACGACACCTCGACCGGCCACGAGGAGATCCCGAGGGGCAACAACGTCGGCGGGGCCACGACGGTCACCGTCGCGCCCAGCGTGGCGAGCAGCCACACGTTCGATCGCGCTACCCGGGAATGCAGCACGTCGCCGACGATGGTGACGGCGAGGCCGTCGATCCGGCCGAGCCGGCGGCGCATGGTGAAGGCGTCGAGCAGGGCCTGGGTCGGGTGCTCGTGGGTGCCGTCTCCCGCGTTCACCACGCTGCCGCGCACCCAGGAGGCCAGTCGGTGCGGCGCGCCGCTCGCGGCATGCCGGCAGACCACGGCGTCGGCGCCCATCGCCTCGAGGGTCTGCGCCGTGTCCTTCAGGCTTTCGCCCTTCGACACGCTTGACCCGCGCGCCGAAAAATTGATCACATCGGCCGACAGTCTCTTGGCGGCTACCTCGAAGGACGTGCGGGTGCGGGTGGAGTCTTCGAAGAACAGGTTGACGACGGTGCGGCCCCGCAGGGTCGGCAGTTTGCGCACCGACGCCTCGGCGACCCGCGCCATCCGTTCGGCGGTGTCCAGCACCAGCAGCGCGTCGTCCCGGTCGAGATCCTCGGTCGAGAGGAGATGGCGGTTCACACCCGTCCCCCGAACCCGGCTCGTGCTCCCCGCACGGCACTCCCCCCGATCATGGCTGGTTCCCGGGGGGCGCGCCGTCGGCGACGTCCCCCCCGGCGGCCGAGAGGATCAGTACGCCGTCGGCGCCGTCGATCTCCCGCAGCCGGACGGCCACCGACTCCCGGCGCGAGGTCGGCATGTTCTTCCCGACGTAGTCGGCGCGGATCGGCAGCTCGCGATGGCCCCGGTCGACCAGGACCGCGAGCTGGACGGCACGCGGCCGGCCGTAGGCGGCCAGGGCGTCCAGCGCCGCCCGCACCGTGCGCCCGGAGTAGAGGACGTCGTCGACGAGGATCACCACGCGGCTGTCGACACCACCCTCGGGAATGTCGGTCACCTCAAGGGGACGCACGCCGCGCAGTCGCAGATCGTCGCGGTACATGGTCGGGTCGAGGGAGCCAACCGGGAGACGCACCCCCTCGACGGCCTGCACCCGCTGTGCCAGCCGGTGCGCGAGGGGTACCCCTCGGGTGGGTATTCCGAGCAGGACGACCCCGGCGCCACCGGAGGTCTTCTCGAGAATCTGATGCGCCATCCGGCTGACGATCCGGGTGATGTCGTCTGCGGACAGTACTGCCCGGGCGGTGCCGGGACGGCGCGATGCGGGGTCGCTCGCGGCAGCCGGAGCCACGCGGCATCCCTCCTTCCCCGCCTCACGGGACGGTCCTTAAAGGAGTGGTCCCAGCGACGTTACCAGGGCCCTCAGGACGTGTGAGGGTCTCGCCTCCGGACGCCGGCGCCCCTGGCGCCCAGCGCGACGACGGGTCGCCCACCGGTCCGGACAGCGCGGGACGTTATTGCCGGGCCAACCACGCAGCATCATGTTGTCACTACTTGTCACTGGGTTCGACGCCGTCGCCACAGCGGTGGCGGCACCCGGAAGTTCCCACCGCTCAGGCATAGAGCGCAACCAGGGGGCTACAGAAAGTGGTACAAAGAAAGAGGCGACACGACCCCCCGGGTGTCGAGCGTCAACCCGGCGGGCACTACTATCGGTAACCGCCGGCGGCACGAGCCCCGGTTCCAACTGATCGACCACGACAGGAGTGGGCACTCCGATGTCCGACTATGCGAAGGCGCTCGGTGCTCGGCTGCGCGCGATACGCACCCAGCAGGGGCTCTCGCTTCATGGCGTCGAAGAGAAGTCGCACGGTCGGTGGAAAGCCGTCGTCGTGGGTTCCTACGAACGTGGGGACCGCGCCGTCACCGTGCAGCGCCTCTCCGAGCTCGCGGAATTCTACGGCGTTCCGGTGGGGGAGCTTCTTCCCGAGGGTTCCACCGTCGCTCCGCTGGAGCAGTCTCCCCGGATCGTTCTCGACCTCGAGCGTCTCTCCCAGGTTCCCAAGGAGCAGGGCGGTCCGCTCGCCCGGTACGCGGCGACCATTCAGAGCCAGCGCGGCGACTACAACGGCCGAGTGCTCTCGATCCGGTACGAGGACCTGCGCTCGCTCGCGGTGATCTACGACACCTCGCCGAGCAAGCTCACCGAGCAGCTCGTCTCTTGGGGCGTGCTGTCTCCGGAGCAGGGCGCGGACGCCGCGGCGACCGACGTCTAGCCTCGCTCCGGTACCGCGGTACCGGTACCGCGGTACCGGTACCACAGTCCGCCGGCTCGCATCCGCGCCACCCGCGGCACACGTATCCGGGGAAGGACCCGGTACGTCGCCTGGGCGACGTACCGGGAACGCCGATCCCGGTTCCCTCCCGGTAACCTGGCAGCAGGGTAACCGGGCAACCCGGCAACCCCGGTAGACCGCCGCTACGACGGCTGGCCGGGAATGGAATCCACCGCCGATCCTCGTCCGGTCGACTCGGCCGTGGTGGCCGGGCTCTTCCCCTCGACCAGACTCGCGAGCAGCCCGTTGACGAACGCCGGCGACCGGTGGGTGGAGAGGTTCTTCGCCAGTTCCACGGCTTCGTCGATGGCGACCCGATCCGGGACGTCGGGACGCCAGAGCAGTTCCAGCACGGCGATCCGCAGAATGTTGCGGTCGACCGGGGGCATCCGCTCCAACGTCCAACCCTCGGCGTACCGGGCGATCCGCTCATCGATCTCCCCGCGGTGCTCGATGACCCCCTCGACCAGCTCGACGGCGTATTCCGACACCGGTGGATCGGACTGGGCCAGCCGGGCAGCGAGGATCTCCGGCACGGCGCTCGCGCGCACGTCCGCTTCGTAGAGGATGTCCAGTGCCCGTTTACGGGCCTTGGACCTGGCGCTCAGCTCGTCACCCGGCCCAGGTACCGGCCGTCACGCGTGTCGACCTTGACCTTTTCCCCGCTGGTGATGAACAGCGGCACGTTGATGGTGGCGCCCGTCTCCAGAGTGGCCGGCTTCGTCCCGCCGGTCGAGCGATCGCCCTGCACCCCCGGGTCGGTCTGCGAAATAGTCAGCTCGACGCTGGCCGGCAGTTCGACGTAGAGCGGGGCGCCGTCGTGCAGCGCGACGGTGGCCACGGTGTTCTCCAGCATGTAGTCGGCCGTCCCGCCGACGACATCCGGCGGGATCGGGATCTGATCGTAGGACTCGCTGTCCATGAAGACGAAATCGGCACCGTCCCGGTAGAGGTAGGTCATCTCGCGGCGGTCGACGGTCGCGACGTCGACCTTGACCCCGGCGTTGAAGGTGCGGTCGACGACTTTCCCGGTGAGCACGTTCTTCAGGGTCGTGCGGACGAACGCCCCACCCTTACCCGGCTTGACGTGCTGGAAGCCGACGACGTTCCACAGCACCCCGTCGATGTCGAGCGTCATGCCGTTCTTCAGGTCGTTGGTGGTCGCCACTGCGCGCGTTCTCCGTTTCCATCGCCGTACGCCGACGGCGGGTGTGGTCATTACCCGGACCCTCGTGCGAGGACCGCGGTGCTCTCTCCCCAGGCCATCCCAGGCCGCTTCCCCATCCTCAGGCCGCTTCCGGGCCCGCCACCGGGCGAACGCACCGGGCGCGGACACCGGGCGCGGACGTGGCGGCGATCCTACAAACCGCCGCGACGAGTCTACCGATCCTCGGCGACGGTGGTGAACGCCGCGATTAGCAGGCCAGCGTCCGGATTGTCCAGGATGACGGTGCGGCCCTGCGCCTCGAGGCCGACGAAACGCATCCGCCGTCCCCGTGCCTTCTTGTCGACCCGCATCGCGTCGAGCAGCGCCGCCCACCGGTCGCCCCGGTAGGTCACCGGCAGGCCGATGCGGGTCAGCAGCTCGCGGTGCCGGTCGGCGGTGGCATCGTCGAGGCCGACGACAAGCCGGGACAGCTCCGCCGCGAACACCATGCCCACCGAGATCGCCGCGCCGTGCCGCCAGCTGAAGTGCTCGACCTTCTCGATGGCATGACCGAGGGTGTGACCATAGTTGAGGATCTCCCGCCGGCCGTCCTCCCGCGGATCGCCGGAGACCACCTCGGCCTTGACCCGGATGGACCGCTCGATCAGCTCGGGCAGATGCGCGGCGCCGGTCGGATCGGCGTCGAGCAGATCGATGATCGCCGCGTCGGCGATGAAACCGGTCTTGACGACCTCGGCGAGCCCGGCGCGTACCTCGACGGCCGGCAGGGACTCCAGCGCCGCCAGATCGCACAGCACGCCGAGCGGCTGGTGGAACGCCCCGACCAGGTTCTTGCCCGCGTCGATGTCGATGCCGGTCTTCCCGCCGACCGCCGCGTCGACCATGCCGAGCACGGTGGTCGGCACCTGGACGACGTCCACCCCGCGCAGCCAGCTCGCGGCGACGAACCCGGCCAGGTCCGTCACGGTGCCGCCGCCGAGGCCGATCACCACGTCGTCCCGGGTAAAGCCGATCCGGCCGAGCACGTCCCAGCAGAAGCCGGCGATCCGCAGCTGCTTGGCCTCCTCGCCGTCGGGCACCTCGATGGCGTGCGCCTCCACGCCCGCGTTCTCCCGCAGGTCGGCGACGACGGCGTCCGCGGTGGCCCGCAACGCCCCGGGATGGATCACCGCGGCGCGGGTCCGCCCGGCGACGACCTCGGCGAGCTCGCCGAGCAGGCCCGCCCCGAGCACGACGTCGTAGGGACGCCCGCCGCCCGGCCGTACCGGGATCCGCACGATGTCGGAGGCCTTCACCTGCATACTCACCGTCTGCCCCCTGCGGCATCCGCCGCCTCGCTGCCCCCTGCGGCATCCGCCGCCTCGCCCGGTCCGCTGCCCGCCGCGAGCAGCGGGCCCAGTGCCGCCGCCACCTGATCGGTCACCTCGTCCGGCTCGTGCCCCGCGGTGTCGATGACCACCGTCGCCACCTCGGCGTAGAGCGGCCGGCGTGCCCTGAGCAGGGCGGCGAGCCGCGTGCGGGGCCCCTCGACCAGCAGTGGACGGTCCCGGGC
>NZ_CDWWEW010000271.1:2759-7086 GCF_977966315.1 Frankia sp. CeRuru1 | reverse complement strand
CCCCACACCCACCCACGTCCGAGCTTATCGCGGTCCCCACCTTCGTTCAGAAGAACATCGCCCGGCTGAAGAGTGAGCGCACGAGCCTTGGCTGCGGGCACCCGGATCGTCGATATCTTCGCAAGATCCAGATAACCTCGCTGCACATTCGCCACACGCAGGTACGGAACCTCAGGAAGGTCCGGGTCGGATTGCTTCTTGCCGTCCTTGGTCACCCCACCCACCACGTCGGCGATCTCTCCAAGACGGCACCAGCGCCACTCCAGTGGAATCCCCGGAACATCACCGTCTACCGACACTCGCTCATGAAGAAATGTGACACGTGGCGCGTCGGCCCACCGACCAACCCTGCCGAAGCACACCGCCGACAGCAACGAACTTCGCAGATGATCAATTCGCAATAACGTACGTTCCAACCCGCCTACGCCTTGCCTGATTCTCTCAAGCGACCCTTCGAGGACTGCGACAATGCGGCGCTGCTCGACCAACGGAGGCACCGGGAGAGGTACACGTCGCAGCTCCCCGAGGCCAAGACGAGGTCGACCGACTCCCCTGATCTTGGACGCCGAATATCTTCGAGACTGCGGTGAGGTCAGGGCATGAAGCAGCCAACTCGGTTCGATGGAAGGGTGGGGCCGAACCCGAATACAATCGGCCTTCACGACAGCTGGTACTCCGAGATCCGGAACAATACATGCCCGAGGGAGTTCCTCATCCAGCGAGGCAGCAACGAGGTCACCCGCGTGCACTTCGTGCGCACGCAACTCCTCGAAATGATCGAGGTCTATATAAGCCTTGTCGCTGTCGTTGAAAGCACCGTCACCAATGTTCTGAAGGCGAATCACTCTGGCACCCGACGAAGTATAGTGGCGCGAAGCCAGGTTCGACCCAAAAGGCCCGTCGGTGATGGCTCTGGGTTCTACCGCCAGCAAGTCTTCCAGACAGGCCCATTCCCAGCCGGGGGGGAGGTCGGTCATGCGGTGAGGCCGGCGCGGAGGGTGTCGAGGACGGTGCTGGCGCGGTCATTACCGAAGGCGGCCAGGAAACCGTCCGTTCCGCCGCGTTGGGTGAACGGCCACTCGTCCAAGTCGCCGTCAGCGAAGCCCGCCGCACTCACCACGATCTCCTTGATCTTCTCCAGCCACCACGTCTGGTCGTGGGTGAACGCGACGCCGGCGTGCCGCTGCGCGGTGAGCCAGGCGGTGAACCGCTCCTCGACGACGGTCCGGTGGGGTCGCGGCTGGACGTCAACGCCCAGCTCATAGCGGATCAGCCCGATCAGATCCAATGGTCCGTAATTTACCTCCGGCTCCTCCGGCGCCAGCCCCAGCACCCGGTACGACCGCCACAGCGTAGTCGGCGACCACAGGTACGGTGGTCGGGCGATCCGCGCCGCCAGCTCGATCACCTGGGCGTACACCGGCCGCGGCCCGCCGCCGTGCTCGTAGGACGCCTCAATCAGAGCGATCTCGTCGTGGTGCTCGCGGAGGAACGCCCGCCAGGAGGTGACCTGATCGCGCGCCAGCTCGGTCCAGTCGACGCCCCCGGCGGAGAGCAGGACGTCCGCGTTCACCTCGTCGATGGTGATCTCGTGGGCGCGGCGGATCTCCAGCATGCGGGCGCGTAGGGCGGGATTGGCCGCCAGCGGGCGCACCGCCGCCTTCACCAGCTCGCGGATAGCGGCCGGGCCGGCGGCCTCGGCGTCGGCCAGCCGGTCCGGGTCGGCGGCCTGGATCAGGCTGCCAATCACGGACGTCAGCGGCGTCTGCGCGAGGGCCTCCAGCTCGGTGCGTTCCTCGGCGGTGAGCTGCTGGTTGAGCCGGGCGAGCCGGGCGAGCCGGGCGAGCCGGGAGGCGAGTGTCGCCGTTTCCGCTGTGGTGATCTCCAGGCTGCCGGCCTTGCGCAGCAACGCCTCCAGGCTGATCTGCCGTTCGGTATGCCGGGTCAGTGGGGCCGCGTCCACCCGCTTCGTGTCGACGACGCCGACCGCGTCGACCAGTACGAACCGGTCCTTGGTGCGCGCGTCCGGGGTGACGCTCTGGAACTCGGTCGGGTCGATCGTCCGCGCGCCGCGCCCCTTCATCTACTCGAAGGCGACCGGGCTCTTCGGGTTGCGCAGGAACAGCAGGCATTCCAGCGGACGCACATCCGTCCCGGTGGAGATCATGTCGACGGTGACGACGACGCGGAGCTCCGCCGAGTTCCGGAACGAGGCCAGCAGCTCCTCGGTGTTCCGTACCGAGCAGGTGATCTTCGCGGCGAAGTCGTTGCCCCGGTTGAAGACCTCCCGGATCCTGCGGACGATCTCGTCAGCGTGGTTGTCGTCGCGGGCGAACACCAGCGTCTTCGGCGCCTCGGTGCGGCCCGGGAAGATCTCGGTGAACAGCCTGTCCCGGAACGTCGTGAGCACCAGGTCGAGGTTTCCCTCGCTGATGACGGATCGGCCGAGCTGGTCCGGGCCGTAGCTGAAGTCGTCGTCCAGCTCCTCGTACCGCTGCGCCCGGGTCCGCCGGTCACGGCGCGGCACGGTGATGCCGGCCTCGATGGTGTCGCCCCGCTCGCCATGCTTCGTGCGGATGCGGTAGACGTCGAAGTCGACGTTGACCTTGTCCGCCACCGCCTGCTGGTTGGTGTACTCGCTTACCAGGTTCCGCTGGCAGTACCCCAGCGTCTGCTTCGTCGGAGTCGCGGTGAGCCCGACCTGGAAGGCCTCGAAGTACTCCAGCACCGCCCGCCATTTCCCGTAGATGGAACGGTGACACTCGTCGATGATGATGAGGTCGACACTCTCCGGCCGGCTCGGCGTCCTCGTCGCCCATCTCCGCCGGGCCGTCGTCGAGGTCCGGGTCGTCGGTGTCGGCATCCGGCACGCTGCGGCCCGACAGCACCGCGTACAGCCGCTGGACCGTCGAGATAACCACCTGCCAGGAGTCGGCCATCCCCGAGCCGGCGAGGATCTCGGCGTTGTACAGGTCGGTGAACCGGCGGCCGTCATCCGGGATCGGGTAGCCGGAGAACTCGGTGCGCGCCTGCCGGCCCAGGTTGTTGCGGTCCACCAGGAACAGGACGCGGCGGGCCCGCGCGTGGCGCAGCAGCCGGCAGCTCGCGGTCACGGCCGCGTACGTCTTTCCCGCACCGGTCGCCATCTGGATCAGCGCCCGCGGCCGGCCGGCGGCGAGCGAACGTTCCAGCCCGGTCACCGCGTCGACCTGCGCCGGCCGCAGCGACCCGGTGGCCAGCGGAAACGCCGCCGGCATCGCGGCGAGCCTGGCCCGCAGGGTCGGGTACGCCGGGTCCTCGTCGGCCTCCCGCATCCATCGGGCCAGTGTCGCCGGCTGGTGGAAGGAGAAGACCCGCCGGGCCCTCGGCGCGGGGTCGAGGTCGTTGGTGAACTGGGTCTCCACCGCCGTTGTCTCGTACCGGAACGGCAGCGGGGCACGCCAGGCGGCCATCCGCTGCTCCTTCGTCAACGTCTCCGCGTATCGGGCGGACTGGCTCTCTACCTGGGTGAGCGGCGTCCCCTCCCGCTTCGCCTCGATCACACCGACCAGCGCCTGGTTGACGTACAGCAAGTAGTCGGCCGGACCGGAGACCGTGCGCCCCTCACGCACCGCCACCCCGTCGGCGGCGAACAGGTTCAGCGCGGAGACGTCCTGCACGACCCATCCGGCCGCCCACAGCATCCGGTCGACCTCGGCCCGGACCTGGACCTCCGTGCGCGGCTCGCGGGCCGCCACCCTGGCCCGTTGGATGAACGCCTCACGCTCGTCCGCCGTCGTCCGCCGCTCACGGCCGCCCACCCCGGATACCCGCACGCCGGTCTGCGGGGACAGCACCTCACGCACCGACATCGCGTCGGCGTCGGCGTCGGCGTCGGCGTCGGCGTCGAACACCATCCCCTCGACCGCACCACCGACCTGCGCATCGGACCGGTCCGCGGAAGAGACCACCGTGAGCCTCGAGATCCGCCCATGGAGATCCACAACGGTGGAATGCAGCGCCTGCGTCTCCGCCTGAGCTGCCCCTATTCGCCGTAGATCGTCTGGCCCGTCATGTGATGGGTGTCGTTGAACCCGCGTAGCACCGCCGGGCCGTCGGAGTACCAGTCGATAGTCGTTATCGACACCAGATCCAGGTGGAGGCGGTAGAGCACGGCCGGTTCCGCCGCCAGCGCCAGCTGGGCCAACCCCTTGATCGGCGTGACGTGTGAGACGACGAGGACCCGCCCGCCCGGCTGCTCGGCGAGCAGCCGGTCACGCACCCGCGCCACCCGGGCCACGGTGGCGATCAGGCTCTCCCCGCCGGGCGGCGGGACGTGCGGGTCGGC
>NZ_CDWWEW010000271.1:0-2649 GCF_977966315.1 Frankia sp. CeRuru1 | reverse complement strand
GGGGGGGGGCGGTAGGGCGCGGCCTGTTCCGCCGCCAGCGCCAGCTGGGCCAACCCCTTGATCGGCGTGACGTGTGAGACGACGAGGACCCGCCCGCCCGGCTGCTCGGCGAGCAGCCGGTCACGCACCCGCGCCACCCGGGCCACGGTGGCGATCAGGCTCTCCCCGCCGGGCGGCGGGACGTGCGGGTCGGCGAGCCAGGCATTGAGCTCGTCGGGGAACTTCTCACGCACCTCGGCGAAGGTCAGCCCCTCCCAGGCGCCGAAGTCAGTCTCCCGCAGATCATCGACGACGACATAGTCGCGGCCGAGGGCCTCGGCGGTCTGCCGGGCCCGCTTCAGCGGCGAACTGACGACGAGATCGAACGGCTCGTCGCGCAGCCGGTTCGCCACGGCCGCGGCCTGGCCGAGCCCGACGTCGGTCAGGGCCGCCTCGACCGTCCCGCTGAACCGCTTCTCCACCGAGAGCGGGGTCTGCCCGTGACGCAGCAGCACGGTCGTCGTCGGCGGTGCGGGCGGCGCCATCCAGCCGGAGAGCCGGTTTGTCGTCGGCGCGCGGTGCGGGACCGGGTCCGGGGACTGCGGGACCGCGGGTTCCCAGGCCCGCCCGGCGGCGGCGGCGTCCATCGCCTCGTTCGCGAGCCGATCGGCGTCGGCGTTGCACGCGCGGGGCACCCACTGGAAACGGACCGCGGGGAACCGGGCGGCGAGTTCCGTCGCCTCAACCACCAGCGGCCGCATCGCCGGATGCTTGACCTTCCACCGGCCGCTCATCTGCTCGACAACGAGCTTGGAGTCCATCCGGACCTCCACCTCGGCGTCCGGGGCGATCTCAGCGGCGGCCCGCAGCCCGGCGATCAGCCCGGAGTACTCGGCGACGTTGTTCGTGGCGCGCCCGATCGAGTCCGCGCGCTCGGCCAGCAGCTTCCCCGAGCCGGCGTCGCGGACCACGGCTCCGTAGCCCGCCGGGCCCGGGTTGCCCCGCGACCCGCCGTCGGCCTCGATGACCAGCCTGCGCACGGTGCCCATCTACATGCTCCCCTCGTCTGACCCCGAGGCGGGCGGTCCCGCCGACGGTGCTACAGCCCCGATTCGGGGGTACGGACCAGGATGCGCCGGCACTCCTCGCAGCGCACCACCTCATCTGCCGGCGCCGCCGCCACGGCGCGCAGGTCGCCGCCCGACAGCTCGAGATGACAACCCTGGCAGCGGCGGCGCAGCAGGGCCGCGGCGCCCACGCCGCTGGAGGACGCCCGGATCCGCTCGTACAGCGCGACCAGCGCCTCGGGCAGCTCCGGGACGAGAGCGTCGCGGTCGTGGCGCAGCCGCGCCACCTCGGCGTCGATCTCGGCGTAAGCCTTGTCCCGCGCGGCCACCGCCGCGTCGAGCTCGGCCTGCAGGGCCGATCGCTGCTGGGACAACGCGGAGAGCCGGCTCTCCAAGCCCTCGACGATCTCCATCTTCTCGAGCGCGTCGTCCTCGAGCACGCCCTGACGGCGGGTCAGCGAGGCGAGCTCCGCCTGCAGGTTCTCCAGCTCACGCGGCGTCGAGACGGCGCCGGAATCAAGCCGCTGGGAGTCACGGGCCGAACGGGTCCGCACGAGGTCGATCTCATTCTCCAGCTTGCGCTGGGCACGTGCGACGTCGCTCAGCTCGGTCTGCGCCCCGACGACCTCACCGTCCAACGAGGTCAGCGCGGCGGTGCGCTCGGTGATGACGGCGTGCTCCGGCAGACCGCGTCGGCGGGCCACCGACCGGTCGATACCGGTGTCGAGCGCCTGCAGATCGAGCAGGCGGAGCTGAACTGCTGGGTCGGCCTTCATCGATTCCTCACTGGTACGCCTGAACGACTACACCTGGCCGACCAGGCCGGGGCGACCAGGCCCGACCCGACGCGGCGCCCTCCGTGACCCGGGCCTGCGCGCCGCCGGCACCGCCTACCGGGACGGAACGTGCACCCGCCAGGGATCGGTCACGATAGCGGATACCGACGTGCTCACCGTACGTCCCCCCGCCCGCAGACCGGCGCGCAGGCGGGTGGCGGCCTGGCTCAGCCACGGCCATTCACTCGCCCAGTGGGCGACGTCGACCACCACGACCCCGTGCGCACCGACGGCGTCGAGGACGTGATGATGCCGGCCGTCCGCGGTGACGAGGACGTCCGCTCCCGCGGCCTCGGCGGCGGCGACCAGTTCTCCCCCCGAGCCGCCGCACACCGCGATCCGCCGGACGAGCCGGTCCGCGGTACCCGTCGCCCGGACCCCGCCCGCCGTCGCCGGCAGCGCCCGGACGACCCGGGCACAGAACCGTTCCAGGGACTCGGCCGCGGGCAGGTCACCGATCCGGCCGAGGCCCCGGCACACGCTCGCCCCGCCGGCACCGCCCTCATCACCGGCACCGCCCTCATCACCGACACCGCCCTCGTCGGCCCCGGCGTCCGCCGGAGCGGGCAGCGGGGCCGGGCCGGGCAGCAGTCCCGGGCCGAGCAGCGGAGCGACGTCGCGCAACCCCAGGGCGTCGGCAAGCGCGTCACTCACGCCCGGCGCGGCGACATCGGCGTTCGTGTGCACGGTGTACAGGGCGACGCCGGCCCGGATCAGGGTGGCCACGACCCGCCCGCCCGGACCGGTCTCGGCGACGCCGTGCACTC
>NZ_CDWWEW010000270.1:0-6988 GCF_977966315.1 Frankia sp. CeRuru1 | reverse complement strand
GTCCCGGGTACAGCGGGCCGCCACGACCGGTGAGTTTCCCACGGGGGTCGCCGCGCACACGTTGGCGCAGGCGAACCGCTGGGCGGAATTCCGTGGCCGGCCCAACGACGTCGTCGTCATGTACACCGAGCGGTCCAGCTGGCGGGCGATCGTCGAGCCCTGGATCGGGCGCGACGCCTCGACCTTCGCCGAGTTCTCTGGCATATGGGTCATCAGCCAGCCGCTCTTTCCAGACCAAGGGCCGGAGAAGGGCAACCTCGCCGACTGTGCGGCCGGCCGCTACGACGCCGAGTGGCGGCAGTTCGGCCGCTGGCTGGTGAGCATGGGGCGGGGCGACTCGTTCGTCCGGCTGGGCTGGGAGTTCAACGGACTGTGGTTCGCGTGGGCGGCCACGGACCCGCAGCAGTGGGTGCAGTGCTTCCGCAACGCCTCGTCGGCGATCAAGGCCACCAGCCCGCGGGTCCGCATCGACTGGAACCTCAACGCCCACGGCTCGACCACGTCGGTCGGCGCCTTCGATCTCTACCCGGGTGACCAGTACGTCGATGTCATCGGGGTCGACACCTACGACCAGTACCCGCCGAGCCCGACCTACGCCGACTTCGACAACCAGTGCAACGGGGACGGCGGTCTCTGCCAGGTGATCCTCTTTGCGCGGACCCATCACAAGCTGTTCTCGGTGCCGGAGTGGGGTGTGGTCAGCCAGCAGGGCACCAAGGCGGGTCGGGTCGGGGCCGCGGGTGGGGACAACCCCGTCTACATAGAGAAGATGCACGAGACGTTCGTGCGCAACGCGGACATTCTCGCTTACGAGGCGTACTTCCCCGATGCCCTGCCGAACAACGTCCGTTCTTCGTTGGTCGACCCCACCATCAATCCTATGGCGGCGGCGATGTACCAGCGGCTCTGGGGCTGATCCCTGGGGGCTGATCCAACACGATCAGCGTACGCTGCCGGTCCCGGCGCGGGGGCTAGAGAAAGAAGATCATCGCACCCACCGTGGCAGACCTCGCCAACCTCGCTGGCAAGACCAACATCAAAACCTGAAGTTATTTTCCGGTACTCCCTGGCATCGGGCGCCGATGATCGGTGCTTACCCGGGTAGCTGCCGCCAGATTTCGCGCCAGCGGGTGTCGGGCAGGGAGGCCGGATCGGCGCCCTCGGCACGGACCGTGCCCTCGACGGCGGCCAGCCGGTCCCGGAAGCGACGGGCGGTCGCCCGAAGGGCCCGCTCCGGATCGACGGAGGCCGTCCGGGCGAGCGTGACGGCGGCAAAGAGCAGATCACCGATCAGGTCGTCCCCCGCCGTGCCCGACCGGGCCAGTACGGCGGCCGTGGCGGCGATCTCGGTGACCCGGTCGCCCGCGTCGGTCACACCCCACGCGGCCGTCCCGGTCAGCGCGAGATCCGCCGGGACGCCGATGCCGGCCGCCCGCTTCAGCAGCTTGGCCGCGAGGGACAACGCCGGTTGGGAGAGTGGGACGCCCTCGGTCACCGAGACGCGCCCCTTCTCGACCGCCTTGATCGCGTCCCAGTTGGCGACGACGTTCGCCGGACCGTCCACGACCACGTCACCGAACACGTGCGGATGACGGCGGATCAGTTTGGCCACCAGACCGGCCGCGACGTCATCGACGTCCCAGCCGTCCTCGGCGCGCTCGGCGGCGATCCGAGCGTGGAAGAGCACCTGCATCAGCACGTCGCCGAGTTCCTCGCGCAGCTCGGTGAGATCGTCGTCCTCGATCGCCTGATACGCCTCGTACGTCTCCTCGACCAGGTACGGGGCGAGCGAGGTGTGCGTCTGCTCGGCGTCCCAGGGGCAGCCGCCCGGCGACCGCAGGCGGTCCATGACCGCGACGGCGTCCAACAGGCTCGAGCCGGGCAGCTCCCTGGTGGCCACGAGGCTCGTCACTTCGACCCCGGTCACCCCGTCGACCCCGGTCACCCTCTCGATGCCGGTCACCCTCTCGACACCGGCATCGTTCCGTTCCCCGGATCCACCCGCCTCGTCGAGGAGGCGGTCGAGGATGCTCGGCGCAAGCGGATCGGGCAGCCAGGCGACCTCGGCCGCCGCGGGATCCGGCAGGGCGGCCCGGATGAGGGTCACCGCGCCGGCCAGACCGCCGGGATCGCCGGGATCGCCGGGATCGACGATCAGGACGGTCGCACCGGCCGCCCGCAGCGCGGCGAGCTGAGGATGCGTGGGGCTCGCGGTCAGGACGGGCACCGTGCGCACGACATCCCATGCCCGGGCCGTGAGGATTCCCGGTGCCACCCGGGGGCTGGTGACGACCACGGTGATCCGGATCAACATGTCGCCGTCCGCTCAGGATCGGGTGGTCAGGTCCAGGATCGGCGTGGGCGCGGGCTTGCTGGCGATCGAGCCCTCGGCGGCGACCACGGCGAACTGCTTCGTGTCCCAGGTACCAAATCGTGGGTTTATCGAGATGGGATCCCGGGACTCGGCCTGCGCGAGTAGCGGGCGCACCTTCGTCGCCCGTTTGTCCGCCACCAGGAACCGGGCCAGGTAGGGCTTGGCCTGCCGGTAGCTGAGGGGGATCTTCCCGATCTGATCGACGATGCTGTCGTACTGGGCGCGGGTGTCCGCGTCGGAGGCGAGGACACCCGCGCTGATCTTGTCCCCGAGCGCCGACTCGAACGCTCCCGAGCGGACGATCGTCGCCACGTCCTGCTGGGCGAAGCCCGCTGCGGCGGCTCGCTGCTCGAACGCCTTCACGCTGCCGAACTGCAGGATCGCGTACGCCTGGTAGTAGGACGCGATGTCCTGGCCGGTCAGCGAGATCCCCAGCCGCTTCGCCTCACTGGAGATCAATTCGAGCTGCACGAGTGTGGTCAGGGTTCGTCGCTGGAGTTCACCTCGGTTGAGACTCTGCGACACCGACTGCGAGGTCTGCGGGATCGGTACCGTCTCCGCGGCCTTGAGCCCACGGTCGACGATGCCGCGCAGCTGGGAGGTCTCGATGGTCTGTGAACCGACCTGGGCGGCGGCCCCGGCATGGGTCGTGCACCCGGTACCGGCGGTACCGGCGAGCACGAGGAGCCCGACACCGGCGAGGAGACGGGAAAGCTTCACGAGTCGAGACGGTATCCGCTCAGCGTGGCGTACGGTACGGCGCCCTACGCCAGGAGTCAGATCGAGGCCGCCGCGGCGGCGACCGAGTCGCCCGCGACCGCATGCAGGAGCTGGCCGACCCAGGCGAGCAGGGCCCGGTCCCGCAACGGTCGGGAGCCGATGCGCCCCGTCTCGGTCGGCGCGGGAACGAGTACGGTCCGCACCGCCGGTTTGACCACGGCGCCCCGGTAGAGCCGGGCCAGCCGGAGTGTCTGGCTCTCCCGCAGCTCCAGCGGAGCGAACCGGATCTGGCGACCGGCGGCGATGATCTCCGTGACGCCAAAGTGCCGGGCAAGAACCCGCAGGCCCGCGACGGCCAGCAGGTTCTCGACCGGTTCGGGCACCGGACCGAACCGGTCCACGAGCTCGCCACGCACCTCGTCGATGTCGGCGTCCGTGGCGGCGCCGGCCAGCCGCCGGTAGGCGTCCAGCCGCAGCCGCTCGCTCGGCACGTAGTCGTGCGGCAGGCTCGCGTCGACCGGCAGCTCGACCTTGACCTCCGGGGGCTCCTCGACGCCCTCCTTGCGGTACTCGGCCACCGCTTCGCCGACCATCCGCACGTACATGTCGAACCCGACCGAGGCGATGTGCCCGGACTGCTCGCCGCCGAGCAGGTTGCCCGCTCCCCGGATCTCCAGGTCCTTCATGGCTACGGCCATTCCGGCACCAAGGTCGTTGTGCTGGGCGATCGTGGCGAGCCGGTCGTGGGCGGTCTCGGTCAGCGGCTTGTCCGGCGGGTAGAGGAAGTAGGCGTACGCCCGGTCCCGGCCCCGCCCGACCCGGCCGCGCAGCTGGTGCAGCTGGGACAGGCCGAACACGTCGGCCCGCTCGACGATGAGGGTGTTGGCGTTGGAGATGTCCAGGCCCGACTCCACGATCGTCGTGCAGACCAGCACGTCGAACTTCTTCTCCCAGAAGGAGACCATGACCTGCTCAAGCGCGTCCTCGTGCAGCTGGCCGTGGGCGGTGGCGATCCGCGCCTCGGGAACCAGATCGCGCAGCCGGGCGGCGGCCCGGTCGATCGTCTCCACCCGGTTGTGGATGAAGAAGACCTGCCCCTCGCGCAGCAGCTCCCGGCGGATCGCCGCGGTCACCTGACGGGCGTCGTAGGCGGCGACCGAGGTCAGCACCGGGTGCCGCTCCTCGGGCGGAGTGTCGATGGTCGACAGCTCCCGGATGCCGGTGATCGACATCTCCAGCGTGCGGGGGATCGGTGTGGCGCTCATCGTGAGCACGTCCACCGCCGTGCGTATCTTCTTGAGCTGCTCCTTGTGCTCGACACCGAAGCGTTGCTCCTCGTCGACGATCACCAGGCCGAGATCCTTGAAGCGGTTCTCCCCGGACAGCAGCCGGTGGGTGCCGATGACCACGTCGACACTGCCGGTAGCGAGCCCCTCCTGCACCGCCTTGTGTTCGGCGGGCGAGTTGAACCGGCTCATCGCCTTCACCACCACCGGGAACGCGGCGTAACGCTCGGAGAAGGTCTGGAAGTGCTGCTGGACCAGCAGCGTCGTGGGCACCAGCACCGCGACCTGCTTGCCGTCCTGCACCGCCTTGAACGCGGCCCGCACCGCGATCTCGGTCTTGCCGTAGCCGACGTCACCGCAGATCACCCGGTCCATCGGGACCGGCTTCTCCATGTCGGCCTTGACCTCGTCGATGGCGGCGAGTTGATCGGGTGTCTCTCGGAACGGGAAGGCGTCCTCCAGCTCACGCTGCCAGGGACTGTCGGGAGCGAAGGCGTGCCCGGGAGCAGCCATCCGGGCGCTGTAGAGCCGGATCAGCTCACCGGCGATCTCCTTGACGGCCTTGCGGGCCCGACTCTTGCGCTTGGCCCAGTCGGCGCCGCCGATGCGGTCCAGGCTCGGCGCGTCACCCCCGACATACCGGGTGATCTGTTCAAGCTGGTCGGTCGGCACATACAGCCGATCGCCCCGGGCGTACTCCAGCAGAAGGTACTCCCGTTTGGCGCCCGCGACGGTCCTGGTGACCATCTCGACATAGCGGCCGACGCCGTGCGCGTCGTGGACCACCATGTCCCCCGGGAGCAGGGCGAGCGGGTCGATGCCCTTGCGCCGCCGGCTCGGCATGCGCCGCATGTCCTTCGTGCTCACCCCGCGGGCACCCGCGATGTCACTTTCGGTAAGAACGGCAAGGCGCAAAGTATCGCTGGTGAAGCCGGTGGCGAGCCGACCGCAGGTCACCATGGCGACGCCCGGAGTGAGCGTGGCCTCCTCGGCGAGGCCGGCGCCCAGGTCGGCGTCGCGCAGCATCTCCACCAGGCGCTGCGCCGGACCGTGCCCCTCGGTGACCAGCAGCACTCGCCAGGACTCGGCGAGCCAGCCCTTGACGTCGGCGATGACCGCCGCGGTGTCCCCGTGGTAGATCGGTGCAGGCCGGAGGCTGGCGACCACCGTGTTGTCGCCGTACTCGGTCCCGTCGTAGACGGCGCCCGCCAGCCCGGTGCCCGCCGGCTCCCGGTCGATGCCCGCCGGCTCCCGGTCGATGCCTGCCGGCTCCCGGTCGATGCCTACCGGGGCCGACATGAAGGGAGTGACCGACCACCACGGCAGGCCGAGATCCTCCGCACGCTCGCGGACCTCGGTGATCGATCGGTAGGCGGCCGCGCCGAGATCGATCGGCGCGCCGCCACCCAGCGCCGCGACGCTCCACGACGCCTCGAGGAACTCCTGGCTCGTGCGCACCAGTTCGCTCGCCCGCGAACGGACCCGTTCGGGATCGCAGACCAGCACGTGGGTGCCGGCCGGCAGGTCGTCCAAGAGCAGTGACATGGCGTCGACGAGTACCGGGGCGAGCGCCTCCATCCCCTCCACGGGGATGCCGTCGGCGATCTTGTCGAGCAGGTCCAGCAGCTCCGGGTGGCGCGTCGCGAGGTCCGCGGCCCGCGCCCGCACCTGCGCGGTCAGCAGCAGTTCGCTGCACGGCGGCGCGAACAGGACACGGCCACCACCGGTCGCGCCATCATCCTCCGGCAGCGCCCGCTGGTCCGCCACGGAGAACCGGCGGATGTCCTCGACCTCGTCGCCGAAGAACTCGACCCGCAGCGGATGCTCCTCGGTGGGCGGGAAGACGTCGAGGATGCCGCCGCGCACGGCGATCTCGCCGCGCCGCTCGACCAGGTCCACCCGGTGGTAGGCGATGTCCACCAGCCGCGTCACCACGCCGTCGAGGTCGGCCGTATCGCCCTCGGCGAGGGTGACCGGTGCGAGCTCGCCGAGCCCGGCCACCTGGGGTTGCAACACCGCACGGATCGACGCGACCACGATCCGCAGCGGCGGCCGACCGGTGCTCGCCGGATGCGTGAGCCGGCGCAGCACGGCGAGGCGCTGCCCGACCGTGTCAGCCCGGGGGGACAGCCGCTCGTGGGGCAGGGTCTCCCAGCTCGGGAAGACCGCGACCACATCGGGACCGAGCAGGCTGCCGAGCGCCGATGCCAGATCCTCGGCCTCCCGGCCAGTAGCCACGACGGCGAGGACCGGCCGGTCGGCCCCGACCGCCAGGGCCGCGGCGGCGAAGGGCCGCAACGCCGCGGGACCAGCGAGGTCGAGGACCGGTTCACCGACCGCGCCGATCGCCCGGCCCAGGGCAGGGTCCCCGCCGGGACGGGCGATCAGCGCGTCGAGCAACGGCGCGAGGGTCATGGGGTGCGTCCCTGTGCCTCTCGGTTGGTTGGGATCCGACTCCGACTGGTTGGGATCCGACGACGTGACACGGCAAGGCCGATCCGGCCCTGATCTACCGCCCGGCCCCGCTCCACACGACGCTTCCGCCCGGCGATGCCCCGGTCCGCAGGCGCCGGGTCAACCTCGATACCCAGTCGATCTCGATACCGGG
>NZ_CDWWEW010000269.1:0-7019 GCF_977966315.1 Frankia sp. CeRuru1 | reverse complement strand
GCTAGGAACACCACCCGCCGGCCCACCCGCCCTGTCGACGAGTGACGCGGCGCCCTCACATCGGTCCTACCGCTGCGATGGTACGTGTCGTAAGCACGACAGTACCGATCATGCCACGTGAATGTTGGGGACAGTGGCCGTGACGTGCGTGCCGAGCTGCGACGTCGGGCCGCGGGCCGCGCACCGGCTCACTCCCCCAGCCGAGGGAGCGGGCGTCCCCCCGAACGGGGGAACACCCGAAACACCGTCGGGTCATCGGGCCAGCGGCGGACGCCCACCGGACCCACCACACACAGATCCGGCACGCACGGATCCGGCACGCACCGGACCCCCGCAC
Source organism: Frankia sp. CeRuru1 (assembly GCF_977966315.1). Classification (NCBI taxonomy): domain Bacteria; kingdom Bacillati; phylum Actinomycetota; class Actinomycetes; order Frankiales; family Frankiaceae; genus Frankia; species Frankia sp. CeRuru1. Next base: position 6,682 of record NZ_CDWWEW010000269.1, on the reverse strand, counting down.
ACCGGACTCGTGGCTCACAGGACCCACGGCGCCGGTCGTCCACACAGCAGCGCATGCCGCCGCTCGGCGCTGGCGTCGGTCAGACGCGCCACCTGGTCGATGACGACCCGTAGCCGTGCCGCATCGTCGGCGGCCATGCGGTAGGCCGCGCGCAACGACGGCTCGAGCACGTCCGGCGCGCCCCGGGAGAGCATCGCCACGAGCTCCGCGACCACCTCCCGCTGCCGGGACTGCCGGGCGCGGGCACCCGGCCGCTCCATCACATACCAGGCGGTGACCCCCTTGAGCGCCGTGCACTCGGCCACGGTGTCCGGATCCACCACCAGATCCGCGCCATAGCGCCGCAGCGGACCGTCGGGATGGCATGCCCGGGTAGCACGGACCGCGCTGTGCGCGAACCGGGCGATGAGCTCGCTGGTCATCGCCCGCAGGGCGGCCTGGCCCCGGGCCGAGGTGATCTCGGAGCGGACCCACCAGGGCTGGCACCGCAGGGTGCCCAGGGCGGCCGCCACCGCCTCGGCGGACGGCCCCGGGTAGCGGACGGCGGTCGCGGCGGCGAGCTCCGCCCGGCGGCCGGAATCGTCGAGGGCGGCTAGATCGATGTGTCCGGCGACGACCCCGTCCTCGAGGTCGTGCACCGAATAGGCCACGTCGTCCGCCCAGTCCATGATCTGCGTCTCGATACAGCGCCGGCCGGCCGGTGCGCCCTCCCGGACCCAGCGGAGCACGGACAGGTCGTCGGCGTAGGCGCCGAACTTCGCGCTGTCCGCCCGGGGCCCAGGGCGGCGCGGCCACGGGTACTTCGTCGCTGCGTCCAGGGTCGCCCGGGTAAGGTTCAGGCCCGCGCTGCGACCGCCACGGTCGACGATCTTGACTTCGAGCCTGGTCAGCTCGCGCAGGCTCTGGGCGTTGCCCTCGAAGCCACCGCAGGCGGCTGCGGCCTCGTCAAGCGCCAGCTCGCCGTTATGCCCGAAAGGGGGATGACCCAGATCATGCGCGAGGCACGCCGCCTCGACCAGGTCGGGGTCCGCTCCCAGCTCCTCGGCGAGCTCCCGGCCCACCTGGGCGGTCTCCAGGGAGTGGGTCAGCCGGGTACGCGGGAAGTCGTCGTCGAGCGGGCCCACGACCTGGGTTTTTCCCGCCAGCCTGCGCAGCGCGCTGGAGTGCAGCACCCGGGCTCGGTCCCGGGCGAAGGGACGGCGCTGGGCCGGTGTGGCCTTCGGGCGTTCCACGACCCGACGGGCCGCGTCCAAGGTGTCATACCACTCACTGACCACGAGCTTGAGAGTATCGGCGCGATTCTGCGACCTCCGTCGAGCTCAGCGGCGATACTTTGTGCGCACCCTTCCCCGAATCGGCCCGGAGGCCCGCCGTGGACAAGATCATTAGATATGGGGCGATCGCGTTCCTCATCTTCTTCGTGGTGACCGCGCCCAACAGCGCGGCCAGTATCATCGACCGCGTCTTCGACTGGCTGCAGTCCATCGGTAACGGGGTGTCCCAGTTCATAACCGATACCGCTCTGTAATGGCTACCCGGCCACTCTTGATGTCTGGGACACTGCGGGCGTGGTGAGACTCCAGCTTCCGGACCCGGCTCAGCGCGACACCAAGTACCTCGCGTCCCAGGAACGCCTGGTGATGATGGTGCGGTCACACTGGGCGGTCCTGCTACCCGTCTTCCTGCAGACCATCGGGGCCGTACTGCTCGCGCTCGTGGCGAACATCCTGCTCGCCTCGCAGGACGTTGACGCCGGCATCATCACCACGCTGCTGTGGTACTTCGCCCTCTTCATGATCTTGAGGATGCTGTGGGGGGTCGTCGACTGGCAGTTCGAGCACCTTATGATCACTGACAAGCGGCTACTGAAGGTGTCCGGGATCTTCTTCCGCAAGGTCCAGACGATGCCACTGTCCAAGATCACGGATCTCACGTACAACCGGGACCCGCTTGGCCGGTTGCTCGGGTACGGCGAGTTCGTCGTGGAGTCCGCCGGCCAGGACCAGGCACTTTCCAAGATCAAGTTTCTGCCACGCCCGGACCGGCTCTACCTCACCCTGGTCGACATGACCTTCGGTGGAGCACCCGCCCCAGCCGGAGACGACTGAGGGACGGCCCGCGGGACCGGGCCCGACGGGTTGGCGCAGGCCCGACCGGGTGCCCTGACCGGGTGCCCTGACCGGGTGCGAGGTACCCGTCGCCGGACGTCCCCACCGATCCTGCTCATGCTCACGCCTGGTCAGGCATGCGACAACGACGAAGGCGGGACCGGGGGATCTCCCCCGGTCCCGCCGGATGTCCCAGCCTTGTGCCTTCCCCCGCCCGCCGGCCGGCCGCTGGCCCTGGACGGGTCAGCGCAGCAGGCCGCGGGCAGCCTCGACGATGTGCTTCGCGGAGATGCCGGCCGCGTCCAGGAGCTCCTGCGACGTCCCGGAACCCGGCAGCGACCGCACCGCGAGATGGCGGACCGACAGCGGCACGCTGCCGTCGCTGAGCGCTTCCAGCACCGCGCTGGCCAGTCCGCCCTCCGGGTAGTGATCCTCGGTGACGACGATGCGCCCGCCGGTGGCCCGGGCGGCGTCGGCGAGCGTCGCCGCGTCGACCGGCTTCACGGAATACAGGTCGACCACGCGGGCCGCGATCCCCTCGGCCGCGAGCGTGCCCGCCGCGGCCAGCGACTCGTGCAGGGTGACACCGGCACCGATGAGCGTGACGGTGTCGGCGTCCGATCGGCGGAGCACCTTGGAACCACCGGGGGCAAACGGCTCGTCCGGGCCATAGAGCACGGGGTAGGCGCCACGGGTGGTGCGCAGGTAGCTGACCCCGGGCAGATCCGTCATCGCCTCGACGAGCTTCGCGGCGGACGTCGCGTCGCTCGGGTAGAGCACCGTCGAGCCGCCGACCGCCCGCATCATGGCGAGGTCCTCGAGCGCCATCTGCGACGGCCCGTCGGCGCCGATCTCGACTCCCGCGTGGCTGCCGGACAGCCGGATGTCGGCCTGGGAGATCGCCGCCATCCGGATGAAGTCGTAGGCCCGGGAGAAGAACGCCGCGAACGTGGAGGCGAAGGGCACGTAGCCACGCACCGACAGCCCGACCGCCGCCGCGACGAGCTGCTGCTCGGCGATGAAGATCTCGAAGAAGCGGTCCGGATAGATCTTGGCGAAGTCCTCGGAGTAGGTCGAGTTGCTGACCTCCGCGTCGAGCGCCACCACGTCGGTGCGGGCTCCGAGCGCGGCGAGCGCCTGGCCGTAGGCGCGCCGAGTCGCCACCTTGGCGCCGAGATCGTAGGTGGGCAGCGTGATGGCGGGCCGCTCGACCGGCACCGGTCGGGGAAGGTCCGCGGGCGGCACCGGACCGCGAACCCGCAGGTCACGCAGGCCGCCGAGCTCGGCGATGGCGCGGTCGGCCATGTCGGCGGGGAACGGCTTGCCATGCCAGCCCTCGACGTCCGCGGCCTCGGAGAAGCCCTCGCCCTTGCGGGTGCGGGCGAGGATGACGGTCGGCCGGGTGACGTCCTCGGCGTCGGCGAGCACCGCGTCGATCGCGGCGATGTCGTGGCCGTCGACGACGACCGCGCGGGCGCCGAAGGACTCCACCCGCCTGGCGTAGGTGTCGAGGTCCCAGCCGAGCTCGGTCGGGCCGCGCTGGCCGAGCCGGTTGACGTCGACGATCGCGATGAGGTTGGAGAGGTTGTAGTAGGAGGCCTTGTCCAGTGCCTCCCAGACCGAGCCCTCCGCCATCTCGCTGTCACCGCAGATCACCCAGACTCGGTAGGGCACCTTGTCCAGGTACTTACCGGCGAGCGCGACGCCCACGCCGTCGGGCAGGCCCTGCCCGAGCGACCCGGTCGCGACGTCGACCCACGGCAGGACAGGCGTCGGGTGACCCTGGAGCCGCTCGCCGAAACGGCGGTAACCATTGATCAACTCGTCGTCACCGACGACCCCGACCGCCTTGAAGATGGAGTAGATCAGCGGGGAGGCGTGCCCCTTCGAAAAGATCAGATGATCGTTCGCCGGGTCCGCCGGGTTGTCCCAGTCGTATCGAAGGTGGCGCGCGACGAGAACCGCCAGCACGTCCGCGGCCGACATCGACGAGGTGGGATGCCCGGAACCCGCCGAGGTGCTGCTGCGCACCGAGTCGACCCGCAGCTGCTGCGCGAGTTCCCGAACCGTCTCCAGATCGGCCGTCCCGACCGTGCTCTCGGATACGGGAGTTGCCACACCAGTCTCCTTACAGTGTCGTTCCACACCCGGAAGGTAATCTCCGGAGGGTTCTCTCGCGCCTCGGGCAGCCGACTCCGCCGCTTTGCCTCACTACCACGTGTCGCACTACCCCCTCACCCGGCGATCCGAACCGTATCAGCGGCGGCCGACGGCAAAGAGGGCCGAAGCGGGCCTTGATATGTCAGAGGCGTCACGGGTTCGTATCCGCTGCTGCTGACGAGCGTCGACCCGGTGTCAGACGGCCCGGTGTCAGACGGCCCGGGTGGTCGCCGAAGGTGGTGATGCCTGGCGGAAGAGCTGGTACCACCGGTAACCAATCCCCTCGCGGATGATGTACCGGACCTGCGTGCCGAAGCCGTGGACGGCCGGCCCCCGGTCGGCCGGGGAGGTGACGGCGTCGACACCGAGGTCACGGGCCATCGTCCGGGAACGCAGGCTGTGCCAGGGATCGGTGACCAGCACGGCGGTGTGCCAGTGCCGCGAGTTCATCAACCCGGCTACGGCGGTCAGCGACCCGAGCGTGTTCGAACCCTCGGGGAGGACGAGCACCCGGCTCGGGGGGATACCCCGCTGCCGCAGATAGGTCGCGCTGGCCTCGCCCTCGGTGTAACGGTCGCCCGGCTGCTTCCCACCGACCGTGATCACCTGAGGGGCGACTCCCTCCCGGTAGAGCTCCAGCACGTGGTCGAGACGAGCGGCGAGGACCGCCGAGGGACGCCCGTCGTACTGCGAGGCACCGAGCACCACGAGGACGTCGGACCGGGGCCGATGATCCTCCCTGCCCACCCACCAGACCTGCAGAAACGTCACCACGGCGAGAACCATGATGCCGAGGAGGACAGCCGCCACCGCCCGCATCATCCAACGCCACCATGGCACGCGGTGCCAGATCGCGCGAAACGGGTTGACGATGAGACGAGGACGGGACAGGCCCACGCGAACGAACAGTAGCGTCCCTATGGGCACACGACCGACATCACAGGGCAACTGCCCCGTTCATCCGCCCAGCCCCGATCGGGATTCCAGCCCGGAAAGGGCAGGGAACGGGCCGGGCGGAAACTCACCCGACCACCGACCGGCCGAGAACCGCGGCACGCCCGGCCTCCAGCCGGGCCACCGGCACCCGGAACGGCGAACAGGAAACGTAGTCGAGCTCGAGTTCGGCGAAGAAGTGCACGGAATCGGGATCGCCGCCGTGCTCGCCACAGACGCCGAGGCCGAGATCGGGCCAGGCGCCCCGCCCGGCCCGGACCGCCGTCCTCATCAGGGCGCCCACCCCGTCGCGGTCCACCGACGCGAACGGCGACCCGGCCAGGATGCCGAGGTCGAGATAGCGCGGCAGCAACGATGCCTCGACGTCATCCCGGGAGAAACCCCAGAGCAGCTGGGTGAGGTCGTTGGTGCCGAACGAGAAGAACTCGGCGCGGCGGGCGATCTGGTCCGCGGTGAGCGCCGCCCGCGGAACCTCGATCATCGTGCCGATCGGCAGGTCGATCTCTAGGCCGCTCTCGGCGCCGACCTCGGCCAGTACCCCGCGCACCCGGTCCCGGACGGCATCCAGCTCCGCCGCGGTGGAGATGAACGGAATCATGATCTCGGGACGGGGATCACCGCCCACGCGGCGGCAGCGCACCAGCGCCTCGGCGATCGCCCGCGCCTGCAGTTCCACCAGCCCCGGGACGGTGAGAGCGAGTCGGACGCCGCGGCGACCCAGCATCGGGTTGGTCTCGTGCATGCCCCGCAGGACCGCCAGCCTCGCCCGGTCGGCGTCGTCGACCGGGCTTCCGGCGGCGTCCGCGGCGGCGATCGACACGGACAGCTCGGTGAGGTCCGGGAGGAACTCGTGCAACGGCGGATCGAGCAGCCGGACCGTGACGGGCAGACCGTCCATCGCGGTGAAGATCTCGACGAAATCCTCCCGTTGCGGGGGAAGCAGCCGGCTGAGCGCCTCGGTCCGCTCGGCCGGCGTTCCCGCGAGGATCATCTGCTCGACCAGGGCACGACGGTCCCCGAGGAACATGTGCTCGGTGCGGCACAGCCCGATACCCGCGGCGCCGAACCGGCGGGCCCGCGCGGCGTCCGGCCCGGTGTCGGCATTCGCGCGGACCCGCAGCCGGCGGGACCGGTCGGCGTGCCGCATCAGCCGATCCACGGCGGCGACCAGGTCCCCGCCCGGCCGGGGATGGTCGAGGCGGCCGGAATGGCCGGCATGGTCGGGATGGCCGGCATGGTCGGGATGGCCGGCCTCGAAGTACTCGACGACCGGTGACGGGACGAGCGGTACGGGACCGGGGTATACCGCGCCGGTGGTCCCGTCGATGGAGAGGATGTCCCCCTCCCGCACGACCACGCCCCGCCCGGTGGTGAGGCGGCGACCGGCGGGATCGACCTCGATCTCCTCGGCCCCGCACACGCAGGTCCGGCCCAATCCTCTGGCGACGACGGCGGCATGC
>NZ_CDWWEW010000268.1:0-7028 GCF_977966315.1 Frankia sp. CeRuru1 | reverse complement strand
CACCAGGGGGCCGTCCGCCGTCACGTTCAGGGTGCCGCCCGCCGCGCCGGACTCCGGAGCGGTCGGTGAGTCCCAAGTGGCCCCGGCGGCGTCCGGGTTCGCATGCTTGGTGACGAAATCCTTGATCACGTCCGCGGAGACCGTCGAGCAGCGCTGGGTGCGGTCCCAGGCGGTCAGGACGAAGTGCTTGTTGTCGACGAAGGTGCTCCGGGTCCAGGGCATACCGATGAATCGCGGCCCGGCATTCGCCGCGAGCTTGCGCAGCTTGTCGACCTGATCCGCCGGCAGGCTCTTGTCGTACCAGCCGATCACGAAGCCGTGTTCGAGGTTGTGTACGGCCCGTTCCGCCGAGATGCCCGAGTTCGGGTTGTAGAAGGGAATGCCGTCGGGCAGGGGGTCGGGGTTGTGGTTACCCGAGGACGGCGGTGACGCCTCGTACGTGACCGCTGTGCTGACGTGCGTCGAGCCGCGGAAGGGGTCGTTCGCCGTGCCGGTGCACCCGGCCGCGGTGGCGGCCGCCGAGGCCGGCGCGACGTAGCCGACCTTGCGGGCCTCGTTCTTCGATCTGCTGTCCGCGACGCTGTAGATGATGATGCCGACGAGGAGCGCGACGGCGACGAGCCCCGACGTCCCGTAGATGAGCAGCGCGCGGCGGCGTTCCCCGCGCTTCTGTTCACGGCGCAACTGCTCGAGCCGGGTGTTGCGTTCGACGCTCTTCTTACCCACGACAGCTGATCCTACGAAGTGTTGAACCACGTCGTCCGGGCAGGATGGATCCGACCCGCCGAACACCACCGGACACGCCCTGCCTCGCCACGCTGCACCGTGACCGTGGCGTCACTGATCATCCCGGAACCAGGTCATCCGGGACCAGGTCACCCCGGGACCGGGCCACCCGGGACGGGCCGGCCACGAGGTCAGCGGTGGAGGACGAACGCCGCGGTATCGCGGTCCGGTCGGGCGGGTACGGGCGCGGCGGCGTGCCCGACCCCGACCGTGCCCATCGGCGCCCAACCGGCCGGCAGGTCGAGCACCCGGGTGGCCACCTCCGGGCAGAACAGCGTCGACGATACCCAGCACGACCCCAGACCCTCCGTGGCCAGGGCGACGAGCAGGTTCTGCACCCCGGCCCCGACGGAGACGGTGAACATCCGCTCCTCGGCGGCGGCGCGGCGGGCGTCCGGATAGGGATGCGCGCCGTCGAGGACCATGATCGGAACGATCAGCAGCGGGGCACGCCGCAGCACCTCGCCGCGCCGGAGCCGACGCTCGACGGCCGCCTCGCCGAACCCGTCGCGTCGTAGATCGTCCGCCCAGGTCTCGGCCATCGCGTCGAGCAGCGCCGCGCGTCGCTCGGTCACGATCACGAAACGCCATGGTGTGGTGTGGTGCGGGGCCGGGGCGGTGAATGCCGCCGCGATCGCCCGGTCAACCGCGGCCGGGTCGACCGGGGTGTCGGAGAAGTCCCGCACGGTGCGCCGCTCGCGCAGCGCCGCCCGGCGCGCCTCGAGGGTGCCGAGGCGGAACATGTCCTCACCCGCGGGACGCAGCAGTGCCCGCCCGCCGGTGCCGTCGTCGGGCAGCCGGCCGTAGCCGCGGACGACCGCCACCGGCGTGGCGCCCAGCTTGCCCTTGACGAGGTCGGCGGCCGCGGCGAGCTCGTCGGCCTCGGCCACCTCGGTCATCCCCAGCTCGTTGCCGTAGCCGTCGAGGTCGCCGACGTGGCTGCGCAGCGCCGCCATGCCGGCCACCCCGATGGCGATGTCGGTCAGGCCGCGTCGCCACGGCCGTCCGGCGGTATCGGTGACGACGACGGCGACATCCACGCCGAGCACGGTGGCCAGGCCCGACCGCAGCCGCCTGGCGCTGGCGTCCGGATCCACCGGGAGCAGGGCGAGGGAGTCCTTGGCGATGTTCGACGCGTCGACCCCCGCGCTGGCGAGGACGAAACCGTGGTGCGTCTCGACGATCCGGGTCGGGCCGCGCCGGGCGACCTCGCGCACCGATTCACTGTCGATCATGGCCTGCCTGGCTTCCTCGCGGTCGCCGGACACCGTGACGAGCCGTCCCTCGGCCTTCGAAACAATCTTTGAGGTGACCACGATGACATCGCCGTCGGCGAGTGCCGGGCCGTGCGTCCGGGCGGCCGAGGCCACCAGGACGGCGAGATCGTCGCCGGGACGGACCTCGCCGATGCCGGTGAGCGGGAACACGCGCAGCGCCTGTTCCGCGCTGCGCTCAGACACCGGCGAGCTCCAGAGCCGCCCGGACGATCGCCACCGTGGCCTTCAGATCGGTCATCAGCAGGGGTGCCGCGGCCACGGTCGCGCCGGGAACGGTCGCGCCGGCGTCGGCGGTGTCGACGAGCCAGCCGTCGAGCAGTCCGTCCGCCGTCCCGGCTCCCGGGCGCAGGGCCGTCCCGTGCCCCGTCGCGGCGGTGCGCCCCCGGCCGCCGTAATGCACGCCCACCGCCTGGGCGGAGGTCTCGACGCCGATGGCGGCCAGGCAGGCGTCCGCCATCCCGCGCACGGCCGCGCCGCCGATGATCGGCGACACCCCGACCACCGGCGCCGCGGTCTCGTGCACGGCCGAGCGGATCCCGGGAACGGCGAGGATGGTGCCGATCGAGACGACCGGATTCGACGGGGGGAGCAGTACGACGTCCGCGTCGGCGATGGCGGCCAGGACGCCGGGCGCGGGCTTGGCCTTTTCCGCGTTCACCGGGATGATCGCCCGTGCCGGCACGGCGGCACGCAGCCGCAGCCACCACTCCTGGAAGTGCACCGCGCGCCGGCCGTCGGCGTCCGAGATCACCACGTGGGTCTCGATCCGCTCGTCCGACATCGGCAGCAGCCGTACCCCCGGCTTCCACCGCTCACACAGTGCCCGGACCACGTCCGAGAGGGAGTAGCCGGCGTCGAGCATCCGGGTACGCACCAGGTGGGTGGCGAGGTCGCGGTCGCCGAGCCCGAACCAGGCCGGCCCGACGCCGTAGGCGGCGAGTTCCTCGGCCACGACGAACGACTCGCCTTCGCGCCCCCAGCCCCGTTCGGCCGAGATCCCGCCGCCCAGGGTGTACATGACGGTGTCGAGATCGGGGCAGATGCGCAGTCCGTGCAACGTGATGTCGTCGCCGGTGTTGCCGATTACCGTCACGTCGGCCTCCGGCAGCGCCGCGAGCACGCCGCGCAGGAACCGGGCGCCACCGATCCCGCCAGCCAGGGCTGTAACTCTCACACCGACCGATCCTGGCACCGCGCCCCGGCGGATGGGGCACCGGTGGGCGGTGGTGGATTTCCCGGCCGGGGTGATAGTGACCACTGCCCAGCCGCGGACGGATTTCTCCGGACCGGGGCGGGCGCGCCGGTCCGTGCTCCTGACCGAGCCTTGCTCGGGGTTCCTAACCGAGCCTTGGCCGGGCGAACAACGGCGTCATCCATCCGTGGAACTCCGGCTTCGCCGGTATCGGCGTGTCCGTGCAGAAGGCCGAGAGCAGGAAGTGCACGAGATGGCTGGTCGGCCGGGAGGGCGCGGGGTTGGCGAGCCCGCCCTCGATGGTGGCGACCACCGCGTCCGCCGCGAGCTCCCGATCGGGTTCGGGCACGAAGTCGTGCACCGCGGCGAGCGCGAGCCCGTGCAGCCAGTCGTGCAGCCGCTCGTGGTACTCCATGACCGGCGCGGCGTGCGGGGCGCGTTCGGCGACACAGGGATGCAGCGTGCGGCGCCGTTCGACCGAGTCCAGGGCGAGGAAGAGCTTCGCCGCCGGGTCTCCGGGCAACGCGGCGATCCGGTCGACCTCAACGTCGAGCAGCCGGTTCAGCACCGCCGCGAAGGCATGGTCCTTCGACCGGAAATACCAGTAGACGGAGCCCGGCTCGATGCCGGCGGAACGGGCGATCTCCGCGATGGACGTCCCGGCGAACCCGCGGGCCAGGAACTGCTCCTCGGCGACGGTGAGCAACGCATCGATCCGTTCCTCGCGGGGAACCTCCTGGCGGTTGCGTGGCACCTGATCAGCGTAACGACTCCCATGGTGGGGCAGGAGGAAATCGATGCCCAGTAGTGGTAGCTCCCGTGCGGTACGGCGGCGCCGCCCCGGACGCCGGCATGATCGGAATCGTGTCCCGGTGTCGGGGGGTGCATTCCGGCCGGGCCCGGGTAGCGGAGTCCGGTGGACGTCTCGGGCGGATGTGTCCTGCTCACCGCCTTTTTCTTGATTCCGATTAGAGAGAGCTGTGAGAGTGAATCTCAGCTCTCTACGTCGCTGGAAGGACCATCATGTCCGATATCAGGACCACCAAGAGCCTCGAAGCCCTGTCCGCCTCCCTTAATCGCGCGCTTGCGGGGGCCCGCGCCCCCCAGGTCGTGGCCGCCCGCCGGGCCCAGATGCGACAGACCGCCGGTATGACGCCGGACGGGTCCGACCTCGCCGGCACCGGCCGGCGAGCCGACCGGACGCAGGCCTTGGTCGAGACGCTGGCCTCGCGCCGGCGGACGAATATGTTGATCGGTACGCTCGACCGGCTGCGCAGACCCGCCACCGGGTGGCGTGCGGCCGGCCGCGTGACACCCTGACTCCGGGCCGACCGGGTCTCCTGCCGAACCGCTCAGTACCGTTTCGGCACCGCATCCCTTCGATCCCGATGGTCACCGACCGGACCGGTTCATCTGCCGGGCGCCGGGGGGCGCCGCCGGAGAATCAGAGGAATTCATGATGAGTACGGCGGCGACATCCAGTGGTGCCGAATCCAGTGGTGCCGAATCCACCAGTGGTGCCGAATCCAGTTCCCCGCCGTCCCCGTCGGCGCTGCGCCGGGCGCTGCGCCGGGCCCGGGACGGCGCCACGCTCGATGTGGTGGAGGCCACCATTCTGCTGGCCGCGCGCGGCGACGACCTCGCGGACCTGTGCCGGTCGGCGGCCCGGGCCCGCGACGCGGGTCTGGCGTCGATCGGGCGGCCGGGTGTCGTCACCTACTCGCCGAAGGTGTTCATCCCGTTGACCCGGTTGTGCCGGGACCGCTGCCACTACTGCACCTTCGCCACCGTGCCGCACCGGCTGCCCGCCCCCTACCTCACGGTGGACGAGGTGCTCGGCATCGCCCGGGCGGGCGCCGCGGCGGGCTGCGCCGAGGCGCTGTTCACGCTTGGTGATCGCCCCGAGGGCCGATGGCCGGCGGCCCGGGAGTGGCTCGACGCCCACGGCTACGACTCGACGCTGGGCTACCTGCGCGCCGTCGCGATCGCCGTGCTGGAGGAGACCGGTCTGCTTCCGCACCTCAACCCAGGTGTGCTGAGCTGGGTGGAACTCGCCCGGCTCAAGCCGGTGGCCCCGTCGATGGGGATGATGCTGGAGACGACCGCGACCCGCCTGTGGTCGGAGCCGGGCGGGGCGCACTACGGGTCACCCGACAAGGACCCGGCCGTCCGCCTGCGGGTCCTCACCGACGCCGGGCGGCTGTCGATCCCGTTCACGACCGGCCTGCTGCTCGGCATCGGGGAGACCCGGGCGGAGCGGGCCGAGACGATCTTCGAGCTTCGAGGTCTGGCCCGCCGCTACGGGTCGATCCAGGAGGTGATCGTCCAGAATTTCCGCGCCAAGGACGACACCGCGATGCGCTCCGCGCCCGACGTCGGTGCCGAGGAGTTGGCCGCGGCCGTCGCGGTCACCCGGCTGGTGCTGGGCCCCACGATGCGGGTGCAGGCTCCGCCGAACCTCGTTGACACCGCGGAGTGCGCCCTGCTGCTTTCGGCCGGCATCGACGACTGGGGCGGCGTCTCCCCGGTCACCCCCGACCACGTCAACCCCGAGCGGCCCTGGCCGGACCTGGACGTCCTGCGTGCCGTGACGGCGCAGGCCGGGTTCACGCTGCGGCCCCGGCTCACCGTCTACCCCTCCCATCTCGGTGAACCATGGATCGACCCGCGCCTGGCCGGGCACGTCGGGGCGTTGGCCGGCGCGGACGGCCTGCTCGCCGACGGTGTGTTCCCGGCCGGCCGCCCCTGGCAGGAGCCCGACGGCGGACTCGCTGACACCGGCCGCACCGATCTGCACGCCGCGGTCGACACGGTCGGGCGCCGCAGCGAGAAACGGGCGGACTTCGGCACGGTCTACGGTGACTGGGAGTCGCTTCGTGCCCAGGTCAGCGCGGCCGGGACGGGGGTCGACGGAGTCGTCGGCACGGGCAGCCGGGCCATCGCGAGCCGGGCCGGCGCGGTTGCCGGTGCCGGTGCCATGCGGCGGATCGGCCCCGACATGCTCGCCGCCCTGCGCCACGCCGGGTCCGATCCGGCCGGGATCACCGACGACGAGGCGCTGACCCTGTTCGGCGCGGACGGCGCCGCCCTGGAGGAGCTCTGCGCGCTCGCGGACGGATTGCGCCGCGACGTCGTGGGCGAGGACGTCACCTACGTCGTCAACCGCAACATCAACTTCACTAATGTCTGCTACACCGGATGCCGGTTCTGCGCGTTCGCGCAACGCCGTGGGGACGCCGACGCCTACACGCTGTCTCTGGACGAGGTGGGCAGCCGGGCGGCGCAGGCCTGGGCGGTCGGCGCGACCGAGGTCTGCGTCCAGGGCGGGATCCATCCCGATCTACCGGGCACCGCGTACTTCGATCTCGCCCGTGAGATCAAGCGGCAGGCGCCGGGGCTGCATCTGCACGCCTACTCGCCGATGGAGGTTCTCAACGGCGTCACCCGCACCGGCATGTCGATTGGCGACTGGCTCACCGCGGCCCGCGAGGCCGGCGTCGACACGATCCCCGGCACCGCGGCGGAGATCCTCGACGACGATGTCCGCTGGGTGCTGACGAAGGGCAAGCTGCCCGCGGCGAGCTGGGTCGAGGTGGTGACCACCGCGCACCGGGTCGGCCTGCGTTCCTCGGCCACGATGATGTACGGGCACGTGGACACCCCCGCGCACTGGGTGGCCCATCTGCGCCTGCTACGGCGCATCCAGGACTCCACCGGCGGCTTCACCGAGTTCGTGGCCCTCCCCTTCGTCCATCACAGCTCGCCGATCTACC
>NZ_CDWWEW010000267.1:0-7034 GCF_977966315.1 Frankia sp. CeRuru1 | reverse complement strand
GCCTGGATCTCCGATCTCGTCGCGCACGGTCTGGTACGAGCCTCGTTCGTTCCCCCGAAACCCCAGCGGGATCTCCGTGATCTCACCCGGGCCCGGCGGATAGTGGTCGAGGAGAAGACCCGGGAGATCCAGCGGCTGGAGAAGCTGATGCAGGACGCCGGGGTGAAACTCACCAGCGTCGCCTCGAAGCTGCTGGGGGTCTCGGGCCGGGCGATCCTGGAGAAGATGATCGAGGGGGAACAGTCCCTGGAGTATCTGGCCGATCAGGCTCGCGGCCGACTCCGTAGCAAGATTCCGCAGCTGCAGGAGGCGCTCGCGGGCACGTTCCGTTCCGGGCATCACGGGTTCCTCGCCGCGCAGCTGCTGGCACGGATCGACCTGTGCGACGAGCAGATCGATGAGCTCGACCACCGGATTGAGGTGATGATCGCCCCTTTTCGGGAGACGGTCGACCGGATCCGCACGATCACCGGGGTGGGTGAGGTCACCGCGACCGTGCTGCTCGCCGAGGTCGGCCTGGACATGAGCCGGTTCCCCACCGCCGGCCATCTCGCGTCCTGGGCGGGTATCTGCCCGGGGAACAACACCTCGGGAGGGAAACGCCTGTCCGGTCGTACCCGCCACGGCAACAAGTGGTTACGGACCGCGTTGACCGAGGCCGCGCACGCCGCCGCCCGTAGCAAGGACACCTACCTGGCATCCCACCACGCCCAGATCCGTGGTCGCCGTGGTGTTCTGAAAGCCATCGGTGCGACCCGCCACGACATTCTCATCGCCTACTGGCACATCATCGCGAACAACACCGTCTACCAGGACCTCGGTGGAGACTGGCACGCCCGCCGGCGCCGGGACCCCGAACGACGCAGGAAGAACCTCGTCGGCGAACTGGAGAAACTCGGCTACACCGTCACCGTCACACCAGCGGCATAACCGTCCAACCCGGACGGAAAGGAAGGCCCGCAGCCGCTAACCGAACACCGATAAAACCAGCGCTGGAAGCCGGGCTCCCAGCGTCTTCCCTCATGCCCGGAACCAGCCCCTCCGCGGTCCAGTAATTCACTCCTCAGAAGAGTGAGCGCGGCGTTGCGCTTGGCCATCCCGGTTCTCCATACCTATCGAGTTGTGGCGTTGCGCAACCGTAGCAGTGATGTTGTGGCGCTACGGGTGGAGGTGTGATGGTGGAGTGGGGATCGCTCTTGGTTGGAGCGCTGGGAGGTGGCGGCGGAGTGCATACGTCCACCGGTGTGACGAATGCAACACAAGCTGGAGAAGGTGGCCACGCTGGGCGATCCGAGCGGTGAGACCTCGGCGGCCTGAACAGAACGTGTGGCTGCCGGCGTGGATGCGCCACACAATTGACCAGTCGACCTCGAAGTATGTGTGAACGGCGATGTTGCGGAAGCCTGTGACGGACCGCCACGGCACGTCCGGCCAGCGCGCGAAGCTGTCGGTGGCCTGGTCGATCGCGCCGAGGAGATGGCCGAGCGGGCCGTCGGGCCCGTGTCCGAGTCGGGTGAGGAGGGTTCGCAGCTGCGGATCGCTGATCGCATCGGTCGGCGCACGGGTGAGGCGTTCGGCGCCGAGTACGTGGATGTCTCGGGAATGAAAGCGGCGCGGGGCGGGATCGACGGGCTCAGCCAGACCAAGGCGTTCGAGGAGAAAAGCCGATCCGTATGAGGTCGCGGGCCACGCGGGCGGCGAGCACACGCGAGCCGAGGTCGTCGCCGCCGCGGCCACCTGTGCGGCCGATGAACGGTTCTTCCTGGCTGACCCGCAGCCAGCCGGCTGCCAGGACGTAGCGCCAGACGTCGTCGGGGTACCAGGCCAGTGCCCGACGCCGCGTGGTGAGCAGATCGAGCGGGTCGTGCACGCGGGGGCCGAAGTCGTGGTCCGTGGAGACCTCGTCGTCGAAGCCGAGGACCTCGGACCCCTCACCGAGCAACGCGGCAGCGTGGGGCACGCCCACGACCAGCGACCGAACCGCCCGCTCGTAGAACCGTCGAGAAAGATCGCGACCGGGCACGGCTCCGCGATCCTCCTCAAGGCATCCCGTCATGCACCAGGCATCTCATCGTCGAGGTTGCCGAACAGCCGTGCGCGGGACGTGTCAACCATGATCACCACCGAATCGGGGACGTCAGCCAAGGAGACCACGGACATGACGTGCTCCAGGACGAAGGGCGTGGTCCTGCCGCCTGACGTGAACGGCGACTCCCGGCCGGTGCCATCGGCATGCTGGACGGCAGCTGGGACATGATGGCCCCTTCGTCGCTGCCCAAGCCGTCGGTGAACAGGTTGCCATGCGCGTTCTTGCCGCGGCCCCAGCGGCTGCCTGTGGCTACCGCGGGTCCTCCGAAGTCGCCGCCGCTCAGCACCTCGGCGGAACGGACGCGGTTCGCATGATCCCAACATGGTCGTCCGGCCGGGGCTCGAACCAGCTGTCGAGGCCCTGACCAGCACCGTTCCATGGTGTTGAATCTCAAAGCGATAGATCGCGAACCGCGTTCACCGAGGTCGGAGGCGTGATCAGAAAAAGGGTGGACTCTCTGTACCAGCCCGAATCGATCGATCTTGGTTGCTGGCCTTGAAATTACCGTCCGGCCGGTCGCTACCCGGCCCCTGGCCAGGGGCGACGCTGGATGACCGCGCCGACCGGAGTGTCGCCTGACGGATTGAACGAGTGTTCCATTGGTCCGTCCGCGCGATCGCGACCAGTCAGGGAGGAATCACTCGCCGCACAGGTAGATCGTCGATCACGGGTAGGCTGGTCGTGAAGTAGCGAGTCGGGCGGGGAGGAGGACTGGTGAGCCGTCGGTTCAACACGGCTGGGCCGTGCATCCCCGCGGAGCATTACATGATCCCGGCGCTGTCCCGCCTCCCGGAGGCGCCCGGGTTGGTGGATCTCAAGGCCTACTTCGTCGTCCACGCGCCCCGCCAGACGGGGAAGACGACGGCGCTCCGCGCACTCGCGGCCGACCTGACCAGGCAGGGCCGGTACGCCGCGGTGCACGTCTCCTGCGAGACCGGGCGCGCCTGGGGAGACGACATCCGCGCCGCGTCCCGGGCGATTCTCGACCGGCTCCGCTCCAGCGCCGAGGACACCCTGTCTGCGGAGCTGCGGCCCGCGCCGTGGCCGGAGACCTCCGACGGCACCCTGATCGTCGAGGCGCTCGGAGCCTGGGCCCGGATCTGCCCACGTCCGCTCGTCCTGTTCTTCGACGAGATCGACGCCCTTCAGGGCCAGTCGTTGATCAGTGTGCTCAGCCAGGTGCGGGACGGCTACAACGCCCGCTCCACAGCGCCCTTCCCGGCATCGGTCGTGCTGTGTGGTCTCCGCGATGTCCGTGACTACAAGGCGGCGGCCGGTGGTGACCCGTCGCGGCTGGGCACGTCGAGCCCTTTCAACATCAAACTCAAGTCGCTTAGGCTGGGCGACTTCACCGCGGATGAGGTGGCGGAGCTCTACGGTCAGCACACCGCCGCCACCGGCCAGCCGTTCGCGCCGGGCGCCGTCGAGCACGCCTACGAGCTCACGGGCGGCCAGCCGTGGCTGGTCAACGCGCTGGCCCGCGAGGTCGTCGAGGAGATGGCCGTGCCCGCCACAGAGACGATCACACTTGAGCATCTCGAGGCCGCGAAGGAACGGCTCGTCCTTGCGCGCGCCACCTACCTGGACTCGCTGGCCTCCAAGCTAGCCGAACCCCGTGTCCGTGAGATCATCGCTCCGTTGATCGCCGGGGACCCGCTCGTCCTCGACCCGTACGACGACGACGTCAGCTATGTCCGTGATCTCGGCCTCATCGCGCCCGACCCACCAGTACGGGCCGCGAATCCGATCTACCGCGAGGTCATCGTCCGCGTCCTGTCGTCCTCCGTGCAGGAGAGCATCACCACCGATCCCCGCACCTTCGTCCGCCCGGACGGCAGTTTCGATCTTCCACGAGTCCTCGCTGACTTCGCGGTCTGGTGGATCGAGAACGGCGAGTTCCTCACCAGCCGCGGCTACTACGACGAGGCCGCGCCCCAGCTCATTCTCATGGGCTACCTCCAGCGCGCCATCAACGGTACCGGCCAGGTCGAACGCGAATACGCGCTCGGCTCCGGCCGCATTGACCTTCATCTCCGCTGGCCCTACGCACCCCGCGGGGGACCGCGGCAGGTCCAGCGCGAGGGTTTCGAGATCAAGGCCTGGCGCACCGGCAGATCCAACCCGCTCAAGGCCGGGCTCCTACAGCTGGACCGCTATCTCGACCGACTCCAGTTGCCGACCGGCACCCTTGCGATCTTCGACCAGCGCACGAACGCGCCTCCCATCGACGAACGCACCGCGATCATCACCGTGACCAGCCCGGCCGGGCGCTGCATCACCCTCCTCAACGGGTGACCGACGCCCGCGCGCCTTGAGTCCGAACACGACGCGGGGGCCGAGTCGTCCGCGAGGCCTGTGGGGTGTCAGTGGATGTTTACGTAGCCCTGGTGACGATAAGTCACCTTTGCCGTCGGCGGCCTTTACGTATTTCGCGCCGTAGAAGCACGTCCGTGCCCCCGAGGCTACGACCACGGCAGCCGTTGAGCGCGGATATGCGACTCGAGGTCCGTCTGGTTCGACGATGGGACGAAAACTCCCCTCCAGCCACGTTCGGCCAGGCGGGTTTAAGGCCACGCAGACCAGGTAGGAGCGTCTGCCATGAGCCCACGCAAGCCCTACCCCAGCGACCTGTCCGACGCCCGCTGGGACCTGATCGCACCCGCCCTGCAGGCCTGGCGGAAAGCCCGGCTCGACCGCCGACCCACCGGCCAGCCCGCCCGGGTCGACCTCCGCGAGGTGTTCGACGCGATCCTCTATCTCAACCGGACGGGAGTCCCCTGGAAATACCTGCCCCACGACTTCCCGTCGCACAACACCGTCTACTTCTACTACGCCGCCTGGCGGGACGAGGGCATCTTCGCCCGGCTCGGCTACGACCTGACCGGCCTGGCCCGCCTCGCCGACGGCCGCGCGCCCGACCCGACCGCCTGCGTCCTCGACACCCAGAGCGTCAAGACCTCCACCGACGTTCCCCTGACCAGCCAGGGCACGGACGCTGGCAAGAAGATCGTCGGGCGGAAGCGGGGCATCGTCACCGACACCCTCGGCCTGCTGCTCGCCGTGACCGTCACCGCCGCACACCTGTCGGACAACACCCTGGGAATACGCCTGCTCGACCAGGCCAAAAACACCTACCAGACCATCTCGAAAACCTGGGTCGATGCCGGCTTCAAAAAGACCGCGGTCGAACACGGAGCCGCCCACGGCATCGACGTCGAGGTCGTCTCCCGAAACACCGGCACCCCCGGCTTCCAGCTCGTGCAATGGCGCTGGATCGTGGAGCGGACCCTGGGCTGGCTCATGCTCCACCGCCGCCTGGCCCGCGACTACGAGACCCTCCCCGCCAGCTCCGAAGCCATGATCCACATAGCGATGATCGACAACGTGGCCAAGCGCATAACGGGCGAGACCACACCCACCTGGCGAGACCCCCGCTAGGATATAAGCCGTAATCAACCCAAATCAAACATCCACTCAGACGGTGTCGAAGGCTGAGGCGTAGCGGAACACTCCGGGGGTTCGGCCGGTCCAGGTAGTCAGCGTGCGGATCTGGAAGTGCTGGGCCCAGTCGGGGTTGGGCGGGAGCACGCCGAGTGGTTGCGCAAGCTGAAAACCGAATCGCTGGTAGTAAGTGGGGTCGCCGAGCAAGACGGCTGCGGGTGAGTCCAGGGCGTCGGCTGCCGCGAGCACCGCGTGCATCAAGGCGCTGCCGACTCCGCGGTGCTGATGGCTGGGGAGCACGCCCAGGGGGCCGAGCCCCAGCGAGGGGTGCTCATCGATGTGGGCGCGGCTGCCGACCACGTGACCGACGACGTCACCGTCAATCTCGGCCACGAGGGACAGGCCTGCGACGACATCGCCGGCTGCGCGAAGTTCGTCGACGAGCCGTGCTTCGGCGGCAACCGAGCCATCGGCGGTGGCGAAGGCGGCGTTGTGGACGGCGAAGATCGCTCGTTGGTCGACAGACGTCTCTCGTCGTATCAGCACGACGTCAGGATTCTGGTCGACGTATGTCTGGGCAAACGGATTTGTGGAGATCACCTCGTGCGGGCGGGCCGGGCGCACCACCCCAGCCCGATGACCACATCACGCGATCATCACGTGATGGCCGATGCGGCAGAGGTGCCGGCGGGGATCTGTGGCTGTGGCTACGACCGTTTGACCCCGCCTGGAACTCCACCACCTGTCGATGGCGTCGCCGAATGCAAGCAGCTCTAGGCCGATGTCGCTGGCGGTGAAGTAGTTAACCGCCAACCGTGTCACGGCGGGCTCTGTCACGAGGTAGGAGCGGTAGAGCATCCTCGCGGCGTGCACTATCCTCGGCCAGACGTCGGGATCGAGGGCAAGCCGCATCTTCCGGTCGGTCAGGTATCGCGGGTTCCTGTCGGCATCCGGCGGGAACCCGCCCGCTTCGTTGAATACCTCTTTGTTGTAGACCTCGCCCCCGAAGGTGGCCACAATCAAATTGTCGACGAAGGACTCACGTCTCACTTCGGCCGTCTCGGCGTCGGGCATTCCCGTGTGGAGGGGGTCGGGCCTGGCGCCGATGTTGGCCTTGAAGAACCGGAGTTGCCGCGCGATGCCGGATTCCGGCGCCTCGCGTTCCCGTTGCTCAAGAGTAACTGGTCAGCACTCTTGATCGATTGCTGTTGTCGCGGGTCAGGTCGTTTGGGTGCCGATCGCTGTGGGCGTGGGGTGCTCGCGGTGGGTGATTGGTCCGTAGGCTGATGGTGTGTCGCCTGTCGATCAGCCCGCGTCCTCGTATGAGGAACTGGCGGCGCTGGTCGTGGCGCAGGCGGCCCAGATCGCCGAGCTGCGGGCCGCGTTGGAGAAGGCGAACGCCGAGATCACGGGGCTGAACGCCCGGCTGGGGGAGAACTCGCGGAACTCATCGAAGCCGCCGAGCTCGGATGGGCTGGCCAAGCCGGAGCCGAAGTCGCTGCGG
>NZ_CDWWEW010000266.1:0-7047 GCF_977966315.1 Frankia sp. CeRuru1 | reverse complement strand
TGGATGGACTGGCACACCGACTACTCCTTCCGCCCCCGCGTTTCCCAGATCGGCTTCCTGGAGGCAATCGAAGTGCCGTCATCCGGCGGCGGGGAGACCCTCTTCACCGACATGTACGCCCTATACGAGTCGCTGTCGCCTGATGAGCGCCGGCGTCTGCATTCCTACCGGGTCCGCCACGCCCTGCGCACCGGGTACGAGGAGACCATCGAGCAGGAGCTCCAGGGCGAGGTGTCCCTCGGCGAGAGCACCGAACAGATCCAACCCGAGGACGGCACCTCCACCATCCACCCGCTGATTGCCCGCAATCCGCGCACCGGCCGCCAGTCGGTCTACGTCAGCACCCTGAACACCAAGCGGATCGGGGGCCTCGCCCCCGACGACAGCCGCAAGCTGCTCGACGAACTGTTGTCGCACGCGGGTAAGCCCCAGTACACCTACGCCCACATCTGGCAGCCCGGGGACATCGTCATGTGGGACCAGCTCGGCACCATCCACGCCAAGCAGGCCTTCGACCCGGCCGAACGGCGCATCCTGCGTCAGGTCGTCAGTATCTTCGACGACCCAGCCGCCCCCTGGCACGCGGAGGTCGGCACATGAGCACTGCTCCCGCCTGCCTCAGCCACAGCCGGGTCACGATCACCCCGGCGCTGCGTGCCGCCGTCGACCGGCTCGACCACCGCTCGCGTCACCAGGCGGCCTACCACTTCGGCTGGATCACCGCCGACGGCACGCCCACCAGCGCTGAGGCGGGCAAGGCCGTACGGCCGGCGCTCGCGCTGCTGTCGGCCGAGGCGGTCGGCGCACCGCCGGAGGTCGCCCTGCCCGGCGCCGTCGCCGTGGAGCTCGTGCACAACTTCTCCCTGGTGCACGACGATCTGATGGACGGCGACGAGAAGCGCCGCCACCGGAGCACGGTGTGGAAGCTGTGGGGTGCCTCCAGCGCCATCCTGACCGGTGACGCGATGCTGGCGCTCGCTCAGGAGGTGCTGCTGGACACCGGGCTGCCGACGGCGGCGTCCGCCGCCCGGCTTCTGGCGCGCACCACCCGGCATCTAATCCGCGGCCAGGTCCAGGATCTGTCCTTCGAACAGCGTTCGTACGTCACGGCCGAAGAGTGCGTCGAGATGGCCGCCGGCAAGACCGGCGCGCTACTGTCCGCGAGCGCCGCGATCGGCGCCGTCCTCGCCGGGGCACCGGAGGCGACGGTAGACGCGCTGGCGCTCTACGGCGGCCAGGTCGGCGTCGCCTTCCAGCTCGTCGACGACGTTCTCGGCATCTGGGGCGACCCGGCCGTCACCGGCAAGTCGGTCCACTCCGATCTGCGTTCCCGTAAGAAGTCCCTGCCGGTGAGCCACGCACTGAACCAGGACGGCCCGCTCAGCGACGAGCTGGCTGCCTGGCTCACCACCCCTGGCGAACTCGACGAGGAGGAACTGCGGCGCGTGGCCGGCCTAATCGAGGGCGCTGGCGGCCGGGACTGGGCGCTGGCCGAGGCCGCCCGGCGGATGGCGCTGGCCGAGGACGCGCTGCGCAGTGTCGAGCTGGACGCCGGCGCGCGGGGCGAACTCCTCGCGCTCGGGCGGTTCGTCGTCGACCGCGAGGTCTGAGACCGGACCGGCCCCCGTATGGCCCCTTCTGACTCTCCGATCAGCGCAGCGCCCCCGCCAGGGCATCGCCATGCCCGCTGCGCCTCCGCAACCCACGCCCTAAGGATTTTCTCATGCCCCAGGACGTCGACTTCCACATGCCTCTGCCGGGCCGGCAGAGCCCGGATCACGCGCGGGCCGAAGCCGAGCAGCTCGCCTGGCCGCGGTCGCTCGGGCTAATCACATCCGAGGCGGCGGCGACGCGTCATCTGCGCGGCAACTACGCCGATCTGGCCTCCCGCTTCTATCCGCACGCCACCGGCGCCGACCTGGACCTGGGCGTCGACCTGATGTCGTGGTTCTTCCTCTTCGACGACCTCTTCGACGGGCCGCGCGGCGGGAACCCGGAGGAGACCAAACAGCTCACCGACGCGGTCGCGGCGGCGCTGGACAGCCCCCTCCCCGACACCGCGCCTCCCATCGCCCACGGCTTCGCCAACATCTGGCGGCGCACCAAAGAAGGCATGACACCCGCCTGGTGCGCGCGCAGCGCCCGGCACTGGCGCAGCTACTTCGACGGCTACGTCGACGAGGCGGAGAGCCGCTTCTGGAACACGCCGTACAACTCCGCGGCCCAGTACCTGGCCGTGCGCCGGCAGACCATCGGGGTGCAGCCGACGGTCGACCTCGCCGAGCGTGCGGGCCGCTTCGAGGTGCCGCACCGGGTCTTCGCCAGCGCCGTGCTCTCCGCGATACTCCAGATCGCCATCGACGTCAATCTGCTGCTCAACGACATCGCTTCGCTGGAGAAGGAAGAGGCCCGCGGCGAGCAGAACAACATGGTCATGATCCTGCGCCGGGAGCACGGCTGGTCCAAGGACCGCAGCGTCGCCCACATCCAGAGCGAGGTGCGCGCCCGCCTGGAGCAGTACCTCCTGCTGGAGTCCTGCCTGCCGCAGGTCGGCGACATCTACCAGCTCGACGAGGCCGAGCGCGAGGCACTAGAGCGCTACCGCAACGACGCCGTGCGCACCGTGATCCGCGGTTCCTACGACTGGCACCGCTCGTCAGGCCGCTACGACGCCGAGTTCGCGCTCGCCGCCGGTGCCCAGGGCTACCTGGAGGAGCTCGGCAGCATCGCCCACTAGTGCCGCACACCAACAACACGCACCGGCGCCCGGTCGTCGCGGCAGCACAGCTGTCAACAGATCAGTAGAGACGGGAAGTTGAGAATCGAATGACTGAGCAGAACACCTTCTCGGCAGGAGCGGCGCCCGGGGCGCTCCCCGTCGTGGGACACGCCCTCCAGATGATGCGTCACCCCGTGAACTTCATGACCTCGCTCTCGGCTCACGGCGACCTGGTTAAGATCAAGATCGGCCCCACCGCGGCCTACGTCCCGACCCACCCCGACCTGCTGCGGCACGTCCTGACCAACGACCGCATCTTCGACAAGGGCGGCGTCTTCTACGACCGAGCCCGCGACATCGCCGGCAACGGCCTGGTCACCTGCCCGTTCGCCGACCACCGTCGTCAGCGCCGGCTGATGCAGTCGGCCTTCACCCGCTCCCAACTCAAGC
Organism: Frankia sp. CeRuru1; assembly: GCF_977966315.1. Lineage (NCBI taxonomy): Bacteria > Bacillati > Actinomycetota > Actinomycetes > Frankiales > Frankiaceae > Frankia > Frankia sp. CeRuru1. The sequence goes on along the minus strand of NZ_CDWWEW010000266.1, from coordinate 3,878 downwards.
GGTACGCCGAGGCCATGCACGCCGAGATCGAGTCCACCGCCTCGCGCTGGCACGACGGCATGGTCTTCGACGCCTTCCCCGAAATGTACGGCATGGCCCTGCGCACGGTCGGCCGCACCCTCTACTCCACACCCGTCAGCCCCGAGCTGGGGGCGAAGGTGGAACGTTCCTTCGACGTCGTGCTCAACGGCCTGTTCCGGCAGATGTTCCTGCCGGCCTCGATCCGCCGGCTGCCCCTGCCGTCCCAGCGCCGCTACAAGAGCAACCTGGACTTCCTACACGAGACCACCCAGCAACTCATCGACGACTACCGCAGCTCCGGCACCGAGCGCGAGGACCTGCTCGCCGCCCTGATTACCTCCCGCGACGACGACGGTGGCCGGCTCGGCGACAAGGAGATCCACGACCAGGTCATTACCGTTATGGCGGCCGGCACCGAGACCGTCGCCGGCACCCTCACCTGGGTCTTCTATCTCCTCTCCCAGCACCCGGAGATCGAGGCCGCGCTCTACGACGAGATCGACACCGTCCTCGACGGCCGCGCCCCGCAGTGGGACGACCTGCCGAACCTCTCCCTGACCGACCGGATCATCTCCGAGACGCTGCGACTGCACCCGCCGGCCTGGCTGTTCACCCGCCTCACCGCCTCCCCGACCGAACTCGCGGGCCGTCAGCTACCCACCGGTTCCACTGTCGTCTTCAGCCCCGCCGCGGTCGCCCAGTACAAGGACGCCTTCGACAACCCCAAGAAGTTCGACCCCGACCGCTGGCTCCCGGACCGTATCGCGCCGGCCTCCCGCCACGCCTACGTGCCGTTCGGTACCGGCGCCCGCAAGTGCATCGGCGACCTCTACGCACGCACCGAGGCCGCCCTGGGGCTCGCCACGATCCTCGGCCGCTGGCGGGTCGCCTGCGAGCCCGGTATGGACATCCGCCCGGTCCCGCTGGCCACCGTCTACCACCCGCGCCGGCTGCGCCTGAGGCTGGACACACGCACCCCGCGCCAGATGACCTCCGCCGTCCCCGCACCGGCCGGGGGCGAGGCGAGGTGAGTAAAGGGAACGTCGTCCTTGCCAAGCCGCGCGGCTTTTGCGCGGGCGTACGGCGCGCCATCGGCATCGTCGAGCGGGCGCTGGACCTGCACGGGGCGCCCGTGTACGTGCGCAAGGAGATCGTGCACAACCACTACATCGTCTCTGAGCTGCAAAAGCGCGGTGCGGTCTTCGTCGACAGCGAGGAGGAGGTCCCGCAGGGCGCGCTCTGTGTCTTCTCCGCGCACGGCGTCTCCCCCAGAGTGCGCTCCGCAGCCGCCGGCCGACAGCTCGAAGTCATCGACGCCACCTGCCCGCTGGTCTCCAAGGTCCACCAGGAAGCGGTGCGCTTCGCCCGCGACGGCCGCACCATCCTCCTCGTCGGGCACGAGGGCCATGAGGAGGTCGAGGGCGTCCTCGGTGAGGCCCCCGACCGGATCGTCGTCATCGAGACCGAGGACGACGTACGGCGCCTCGGCCTGCCCGACGACACCCCGGTCGCCGTCCTCACCCAGACCACCCTCTCGTTCGACGAGACCGAGCGCGTCGTCGAGGCCCTGCGCGCCCGCTTCACCGACCTGATCACCTCTGGCGACGATATCTGTTACGCCAGCCAGAACCGGCAGAGCGCCGTCAAGGATCTCGCACGCGACAACGACCTAGTCCTGATCGTCGGCTCGCACAACTCCAGCAACTCGCTGCGCATGGTCGAGGTGGCCCGCGACCACGGCGCCGCCGCCCATCTGGTGCCCGACGAAGGGCACCTCGAAGCGGCCTGGCTGACGGACGTGTCGTCGGTCGGCATCAGCGCCGGGGCCAGTGCCCCGGAGATCCTCGTCGACGGGCTCGTCGCCCGGCTCGCCGAACTCGGCTTCGACCAGGTCGAGCTCCAGCGGGGCACCGCGGAGCACGTTGTGTTCTCCATGCCTGGCCGGCTGGCCGACCCGGTCACCGGCCGCGTCCCGCAGACACCGCTGGCCGGCGAGATCTCGCCCGCGCCCAGTGAGGTGCGATGAGTCCACCACTGGAGAAAGAGGGTTGCGCCATGCCACGCCTGGAGGAGATTCGGGGGCCGGAGGACCTGCGCGCCCTGTCCCCGCACGCGGCCCGCGGACTGGCGTCGCAGATCCGGCGGTTACTGGTGGACACCTGCACCGCCAACGGCGGCCACCTCGGCCCCAACCTCGGGGTCGTCGAACTGTCCATCGCCCTGCACCGCGTCTTCGACTCCCCCCGCGACAAGATCCTGTGGGACACAGGCCACCAAGCCTACGTCCATAAGATCCTCACCGGCCGCGCTGGCGCATTCGGCACGCTGCGCCGCACCGGTGGGCTGTCGGGCTACCCCTGCCGTGCCGAGTCAGAGCACGATGTCATCGAGAACTCGCACGCCTCGACCTCCCTGTCCTGGGCGGACGGCCTCGCCCGCGCCAACGCCCTGCTCGGGCAGAGCGACCGCGCCGTAGTCGCGGTGCTCGGCGACGGCGCGCTCACCGGGGGCATGGCCTGGGAAGCCCTCAACAACATCGCAGCGGCCCCCGAGCGCCCCGTCGTCGTGGTCCTCAACGACAACGGCCGCTCCTACGCCCCCACCGTCGGCGCCATTGCCGGACACCTCGCCGACCTGCGCGCGGGCGGCGTCCCGCAAGCCCTGTTCGAGAACCTGGGGCTCGCCTACGTCGGCCCGGTGGATGGCCATGACATCGAGGCCGTGGAGACGGCGCTGCGAGAGGCCGTAGCCCTGTGCAGGCCCGTGATGGTGCACTGCGTCACCGAGAAGGGCCGCGGCCATCTACCCGCCGAGCAGGCCGACACGGACCGCTTCCACGCCGTGCGCGCCGCCGCCCAGAAACCGGGAGGCGCACCCAGCTGGACGTCCGTGTTCGGCAGCGAGCTGGCCGACCTCGCCGCCGACCGGCCGGACGTCGTCGCCATCACCGCTGCCATGCTCGACCCGACCGGGCTCAGCGAGTTCGCCCGCCGCCACCCCGAGCGCGTCATCGACGTCGGCATCGCCGAACAGCACGCCGTGACCGCTGCCGCGGGGCTGGCCCTCGGCGGGGTGCACCCGGTCGTCGCGCTATACTCCACTTTCCTCAACCGGGCCTTCGACCAGCTCCTGATGGACGTGGCCTTGCACCGCGCCCCGGTAACCTTCGTCCTGGATCGGGCCGGCGTGACCGGTGACGACGGCCCCTCGCACAACGGCATGTGGGACCTGTCGCTGCTGAACCTGGTGCCCGGCCTACGGTTGGCTGCCCCACGCGACGCTGCCACCCTGCGCCGCGCCCTGCGAGAGGCCGTGGCCTGCGACGATGGCCCCACCGCCCTGCGCTTCCCCAAGGGCTCCAGCGGAGCGGACATCCCGGCCGTGGGCGTCTACGCCGGGCTGGACGTCCTGCACCGCAGCCAACGTCCCGACATTCTCTTGGTCTCCGTCGGCGCCGTAGCCGCCACCTGTGTCGACGTCGCCGAACGGCTGGCCGAGCGGGGCGTCGGCGTCACCGTCGTGGACCCCCGCTGGATCAAGCCGGTGCCGCCCGAGTTGACCGGGCTCGCCCTCGATCACCTGCTGGTCGCCACAGTCGAGGACAGCGGCCGGGTCGGCGGTGTCGGGGCGCGCGTCGCCCAGGCCCTGAGCGACGCCAAGTCGGGCCTGCCGGTGCACGTCTTTGGCATCCCGCAGCGATTCCTCGACCACGGTTCACGGGCCGACGTCCTGGAGGCCAGCGGCCTCACCTCCCACCATCTCACCCACGCGCTGATGGAGGCTCTTCCCTCCGGATGGCGGGCCCGGCAGGGAGCCGCTGCATCCCTCGCCGTCGGCTGACACCGAGCCTCCGACGG
>NZ_CDWWEW010000265.1:0-7048 GCF_977966315.1 Frankia sp. CeRuru1 | reverse complement strand
GTCATAACGGCCCTCACCTGCGTAGCACGGCGAGGCTCGCGCGCAGCAGTGCTGCGGCGTCGGGCGGGGCGCCGCCGGTTCCCGCGCCGGCCCCGGCCCGGGAACCCGGGGCACCTTCCTTGCCCGGGACGTCTCCCTCGCCCGGGAGGGCACGCTCGCCACCCGCAGCGGCGCCCTCGCCGGCGGGCGCGGCCAGGACCACGAGCGCCCGGGACACGGCGTCGTCGGCCTCACGACCCGAGTAGCCCAGGCCCACCAGCGCCTCCCGCACGGTCGCCGCGACCCCGACGGCATCGGCCGGCACCGGTTCCGGTCCCGGCGTCGGGCGCGGGCCGGGCAGCGGCGCACCACCACTCGGCGGACCGAGCCGGTCCCGCAGGTCCAGGACGATGCGCTGCGCACCCTTGCGCCCGATACCGGGGACCTTCGTCAGCACCGCGAGATCCTCCTCGGCAACGGCGCGGCGCACCGTGTCGGGATCGTGCACTCCGAGCACGGCCTGGGCGAGCTTGGGCCCGACCCCGGCCGCGCTCTGCAGGATCTCGAAAACGTCGCGCGCATCGGCGTCGGCGAAGCCGTAGAGGGTCAGCTCGGTCTCGCGCACGATCAGGGTGGTGGCGAGGGAGGCGGGCTCCCCCACCCGCAGCCGCGACAGCGTCGACGGCGAGCAGTGGACAAGCAGGCCCACCCCGCCGACCTCGATGACGGCGGACAGCGGGGTCAGCGCGGTGACCGTGCCGGCCAACGACGCGATCATCAGGTGGATCCGCCCGGCGCGGCGGAACGGAACCGGGCCAGCGCCGGCCCGCGCCACAGGTGGCAGAGCGCCAACGCGAGGGCGTCCGCCGCATCGGCCGGGCGTGGCGCCTCGGTCAGCCCGAGCAACCTGGTGATCATAAAACTGACCTGCGCCTTATCCGCCCGGCCGCTGCCGGTCACCGCGGCCTTCACCTCACTGGGCGTGTAGAGACCCACCGGCAGGCCCCGCCGGGCGGCCAGCATGATGGCGACCGCCCCGGCCTGCGCGGTACCCATCACGGTACGCATGTTCGCCTGGCTGAAGACCTTCTCAACCGCGACCGCCTCCGGACGGGTGCGATCAAGCCAGGCGTCGATGCCGTCGGACACGGCGCACAACCGTTCGGCGACCTCGGCGGTGGCGGGGGTGCGCACCACCCCCACCTCGACCAGGCGGGCCCGGACACCGAGGCCACCGTCGACGACCCCCAGGCCACACCGGGTCAGTCCGGGATCGACCCCCAGCACCCGCATCCACCCTCCCGACCGCACGTTCACAAGAACATTCGTTCGATTCTAGGGACGGCGACGCAACCGGACATCCACGACACGCCCAACAGATCGCCTGAGAAGACGATCAGCTGCCGACTAGCTCCATCACGTCGTCGGAGATGTCGGCATTGAACCAGACGTTCTGGACGTCATCGAGATCCTCAACCGCCTCGATGAGCTTAAGGACCTTGGCGGCGGGTTCGGCCTCCAGCGGCACGCTCACGCTCGGCAGCCAGGAGATGTCCGCGGAGGTGACCGCCAGGCCGGCGCCGGTGGCGGCCACCCGCACGGCGTGCAGATCGGTCGCCTCGGAGACCACCTCGAAGGCCTCCCCGACGTCGTTGACCTCCTCCGCGCCGGCGTCGAGCACGGCGAGCAGTACGTCGTCCTCGGTGAGGCCGGCGGTCTTCTCGATAAGCACGACACCCTTGCGGTTGAACAGGTACGACACCGACCCCGGGTCGGCCACCGTGCCGCCGTTACGGGTGATCGCCACCCGGACATCCGACGCCGCCCGGTTACGGTTGTCGGTCAGGCACTCCACGAGGATCGCCACCCCGCCCGGGCCGTACGCCTCATAGGTGATGTCCTCGTAGTTCACCCCACCGGCGAGCTCGCCGGAACCCCGCTTGACGGCCCGTTCGATGTTGTCGTTCGGCACGGACTGCGACTTCGCCTTGGCGATGGCGTCGGCGAGGGTCGGATTGCCCGCGGGGTCTCCGCCGCCCGTCTTGGCCGCCACCTCGACCGTCTTGATCAGTTTGGCGAACAGTTTGCCCCGGCGGGCATCGATGACCGCCTTCTTGTGCTTGGTGGTCGCCCACTTGGAGTGGCCGCTCATGACCTGCCTCTCTTGCGCCCGATCATCGACCGGACCCGGACGATCGGACGCTGTCGACGAATAGCCGGTGCACCCGGGCATCACCGGTCAGCTCCGGATGGAACGCGGTGGCCAGCAGCGGCCCCTGGCGGACCGCCACCGGCGCCTCGGCGACACGGGCCAGGACCTCGACCGCGTCTCCTGCCTTTTCTACCCATGGTGCCCGGATAAAGACCGCGTGCACAGGTGGCCCCGCCACCCCGACGACCTCGAGGTGTGCCTCGAACGAGTCCACCTGCCGGCCGAAGGCGTTACGCCGGACGACGATGTCCAGTCCGCCGATCAGTGGTTGATCCGGCCGGCCGCCCACGACGTCCCGCGCAAGCAGGATCATGCCAGCACACGAACCGAACACGGGCAACCCCGCGGCCACCGCCGCCCGCAACGGCTCCAACAGCTCGAACACGCGCAGCAACCGGCCGATCGTGGTGGATTCACCCCCGGGCAGGACGAGCCCGTCGACCTCGGCAAGCTCCACCGCGTGGCGCACCGCCACCGGCCGCGCGCCGGCCTCGGTGAGCGCCCGGGCATGCTCGCGCACATCCCCCTGCAACGCGAGGATGCCGATCCGCGGGCCACTCACCAGCCGCGGTCGGCGTAGCGGGCTTCCGGGGGAAGCTCGGTGACGTTGATGCCCACCATCGCCTCGCCGAGGCCCCGGGAGACCTTCACCAGAACGTCGGGGTCCTTGAACATGGTGGTCGCCTCGACGATGGCCCGGGCGCGGCGCGCCGGGTCCCCGGACTTGAAGATCCCGGACCCGACGAACACCCCGTCCGCGCCGAGCTGCATCATCAGCGCCGCGTCCGCCGGAGTGGCGATACCGCCGGCGGTGAACAGCACGACGGGCAGCCGGCCGAGCCGGGCCACCTCGGCGACCAGCTCGACCGGGGCGCGCAGCTCCTTGGCCGCCGCGTAGAGCTCCTCGGCGGGCAGCCCCGACAGCCGGGCGATCTCCGCCCGGATGGTACGCATGTGCACCACGGCGTTGGACACCTCGCCGGTGCCCGCCTCACCCTTGGAGCGGATCATCGCCGCGCCCTCGGCGACCCGGCGCAGTGCCTCCCCCAGGTTGGTGGCCCCGCAGACGAACGGCACCGTGAAGCGCCACTTGTCGATGTGGTGGTGCGGGTCGGCGGGCGTGAGGACCTCGGACTCGTCGACGTAGTCCACCCCGAGCGCCTGCAGCACCTGTGCCTCGACGAAATGCCCGATCCGGGCCTTGGCCATGACCGGGATGGAGACCGCCTCGATGATCTCCAAGATCATGTCGGGGTCACTCATCCGCGCCACCCCACCCTGCGCCCGGATGTCGGCGGGAACCCGCTCCAGCGCCATCACCGCGACGGCGCCGGCGTCCTCGGCGATGCGGGCCTGCTCGGCGGTGACCACATCCATGATCACGCCGCCCTTGAGCATCTCCGCCATGCCGCGCTTGACGCGGGCGGTACCGGCCTGCCGGGCGGAGTCGATCGCCGGGCCGGCGGCGGGGGCAGTCTGGCCCTCGGGCATGATGTGCCGTCTCTTTTCGCTGGGTCGGGTCGCCAGGGCCGCGGGGTACCGGCATGTCTGGCACCCGCATGCCGGTACCCCGCCGGATGGTTCCCGTGCGGGTGGGTCGGTTTTCCATGGTACGGCGATCTCGCGACCGGCCGAGCCGTCAGGAGGCCAGCCCCGGCAGGTCATCGCGAGGGACGCCCTCGCCGCGGATCGGCAGGGCGTCGTCGATCTCGAAGTAGCCGGGGGGCGACCGGCGGCCGGCCAGGTGCGCCATCCGCACCACGCGCCGGCCGGCGAGTGCCCGCAGGTCGCGGACCGCGTCGTTGTGGAACTGCCGGGCGAGCGCGACCCGGGCCGCGCAGGAGTCGACCGCATGCAGCTCGGCGGGGTGGTGCTGGCCGGCCGCGGCGACCTCGGCGGACCGTAACGCCCGGCTCAGGGCATTCTCGCTCTGCTCGAGGGCGGCGTCCAACGCCCCCCCGGCGAGCAGGCCTGGATAGGCCGTTCGGGCCCGGGCCACGCTCTCACCCAGCTCGGCCAGCTCACACCGCAGGGCCAGTTCGCGCGCGGCGTCAGCGCGGGCGACCAGGTGCGCCACCAGCCCGCCGCGGGCGTCCGCGACCCGGGCCGCGAGTCGGTCGAGCCGAGTGGCCAGCCAGGTCAGATAGGTCGCGATCGCCACCACCAGGGCGACCACCACCACGACGACGGTCATCCCGCGCAGCGTAACCAACGGCCGAATGTGACGTGGCTCTGGTACCGGGGCAGGTCAGTTACCGGGCAGGTCAGTCCCCACTCCTCGCGTCGCCCCGGACCGGCGGCTGCGTCGCCGTCGCGACCGACACCCGTATGTCCCCGGCGACCATCTGGTACACCCCGACGATCCGCTCGGCGATGACCCGCCAGTCGTAGGCGGCGACGACGGCGCGACCGCGTTCCACCAGCCGCGCGGCGCCGGCGGGATCACGTAGCACCTGGGCCAGGGTCGCGGCCAGCCGCGCGGGATCGCCGACGTCGAACAGCCTGCCGGCGCGCCCGTCATCGAGGACCCGGCGGAAGGCGTCGATGTCGCTGGCCACCACCGGGGTCCCGGTCGCCATCGCCTCGAGCAGCACGATCCCGAAGCTCTCCTGACCGGTATTCGGGGCGCAGTAGACCTGCCCGGAGGCGAAGACCCGGGGCTTGTCGGCGTCGGAGACCATGCCGACGAGGCCGACCCGCGAGCGCAGGGCGGGCTCCAGCCGGGCCCGCACCGCCGCCCCGTCACCGGGCCCCGCCACCAGCAGCCGGACACCGTCGATCTCGGCGGCGAGCGCCGGCAGGGCGGCTAGCAGCACGTCAAGGCCCTTGCGCGGCTCGTCGATGCGCCCGAGGAACACGACGGTGGGCCGCCCGTCGTCGTAGCCGGGCAGGGGCCGGGCGCCGGCGAAGTTCTGCACCGCCACCCCGTTCGGGATCAGGACGGCGTCGGCGCCCAGATGCTCGACGAGGGTGCGCCGGGCCGCCTCGGAGACCGCGATCCGGGCCCGCAGCTTCTCGAACGACGGCTGCAGCGCGCCGTGGGCCGCGGTGAGGAACCGCGACCGGGGGTTGGCGGTGTGGAAGGTGGCGACGATCGGCCCGTCGGCCAGCATGCAGGCCAGGAGGCTGACGCTGGGCGCGGTCGGTTCATGGGCGTGCAGGACATCGAAGTCGTGCTCACGCAGCCAACGGCGGACCCGGGCGGCCGAGACCGGGCCCATCAGAAGCCGGGCGACGGAGCCGTTGTAGGGCAACGGTAACGCCCGGCCCGCGTCCACCGCGTAGGGCGGCAGGGTCCGTTCGTCGTCCACCGGGGTGATGACGGATACCTGGTGACCGGCGGCGATCAGGGTCTCGGCGAGGTCACGCACGTGCACCTGGACCCCGCCCGGTACGTCCCAGGCGTAGGGGCAGGCCAGACCGATCTTCACGGCGGCGTCATCCGTCGTCGCGCCAGATCCGCTGGAGCATGTGCCAGTCCGCGGGGTGCGCGGCGATGCCGGCGGCGAAGGCGTCCGCAAGGCCCTGCGTCATCGTCGGGATGTCGCTCGGCTCGACGGCGGGATGGATCCGCCCGCTCCACCCGTCATGGTCGAACCAGAGCGTGGCGGGCAGCAGCGTCGCCCCGGTGCGCAGCGCGAGCGCCGCGGGCCCGCCGGGCATGGTGGCCGTGGCGCCGAAGAAGCTCACCGGGATCCCACCGCGGGAGAGATCCCGGTCCGCGAGCAGGCAGAGCATCCCCCCGGCCAGCAGGCGCTCGGTGAGCAGGTCGAACGGGGGAGCCTGCCCGCCGGTCAGCGGGACGACCTCCATGCCGAGCTCCGAGCGGAAGGCCAGGAACCGCTCGAAGAGCGCCTCCGGCCGCAGGCGTTCGGCGACGGTCGTGAACGGCACGCCATTCGCCACCAGCCAGGCGCCCGCCTGCTCCCAGTTACCCATGTGCGGCAGCGCCACGATGGTCCCCTTCCCGCGGGCGTGCGCATCCCACAACCGATACTGGTCCAGCAGCCGCAGCCGGCCGACGACGCGGTCCAGACCGATCTCCCGGAGGCGGAACACCTCCAGCCAGTACCGCGCGTAGGAGCGCATCGCCGCCCGGGTCAACCGGTCCAGATCGGTTCCCGGCGGCGCCACTCGGGCGAGGTTCGACCGCAGCCGGCGCACCCCCCGCCCGTCGCGGCGGTAGGCCAGGTCGGCGCCGAACCGGAACGCCGCGGCGGCCACGGGGTGCGGGAGCAGCCGGACGCCGCGCCAGCCCAGCGTGTAGGCGAGGTCGGTGAACCGCCCGGCCGCCGTCGCCCGCACGCCCGCCGTCAACGCTCGGCCCTTCGTCGGATCGTCTCGATGACCGCTCAGCGGCCGTTGCGGCGGGGGCCGAAGGCGGTCGCGGCCCGGGACGCAGCCGTGGTCCGGGACGCAGTGGCCGGGGCCGCCCTTGACGTCGGCGGGGAGGGCGGGTCTCCCGCGCGGTACCACTGCCGGTAGACGTGGACGACCCGCTGGACGACCGTCAGCATGGTGGCACCGACAAGGAACCACAGCGCCGCGGGCAGGAGGTAGGGCACCCCGAGGCCGTACAGCCCGGCGGCGACCAGCAGGATCAGCAACCGCTCGCCCCGTTCGGCGAACCCCACGTCACAGGTGAAGCCGAGTCCCTCGGCGCGGGCCTTGACGTACGAGGTGATCAAGCCGGCGACCAGGCAGATCAGGGCCGCACCCGCCAACGGCAGGGAATCGCCGTCGCCGGCGTACCAGAGGACGAGCGATCCGAAGATCGCGCCGTCACCGACCCGGTCGGACGTGGAGTCGAGAAAGGCCCCCCACTTGGAGGAGATGCCGCGGGCGCGGGCGATGACC
>NZ_CDWWEW010000264.1:0-7050 GCF_977966315.1 Frankia sp. CeRuru1 | reverse complement strand
TCCCCGCCGGGCGGGGAGCTGCGGGCCCACAGACCTCGAGGAGGCCGCGGCAGCGGGGCCGCGAGGCCGGTCAGGGGTGTCGTCGTGACAGCCGGGCTGACGACCATGATCCGGACGGTTGCAGCCTGCGCCACCAGGAGGGCGCCGCCGCGTCGTCGGCGACGAACGGCCGCTCGGCCCGACGGGCCGCCAGGTCGATGCCGCCGATCAACAGGAGTCCGACAAGCGCGGTCTCCCCCCCGGCGATCAGGCCGCACAGCCATCCGGACGAGGGACCATAGTGGTTACCCTGACCCGTCACGGTCCCGACCTGTCCCATCGACACTTGGACCGCCAGACCCACGAGGACACCGCAGACCACCGCCCCGAGCAGGACGGTCAGGATGCGAGCCCGGGAGCGGCGTCCCAGGCTCGCCCGATGGACCATGACAGTAAGCACGACGCCGGCCACGACGGGCACCAGCGCCAGCACGAGCCACCCGGGCCTGGGTAACGCGCTCGGCGGAAGGGCCGCCAGCACCGGGAGGTCCGGCAGGTCGGCCGGGCGGACGACATCCGCCCGGACCAGACCCGGACCCGTTCGAAATCCTGGTCCGAGGGCGTAGGACAGACCCCAGAGGACCAGGTTGGGCAACAGCGCAAGCTGGGTCGCCGTGAGCCCGAGACCCCCGAGCACGCCCACGTCGAGCGAGCGCTCGGCGGCGGCGACCTCGGGCTCGGTCGCCGCGAGCACCAGCGCGACCCCGAACGCGGCGGCCGCCAGCAGCGCCATAAACGCCGCCGCGCCGGACAGCAGGGGGACGCGCAGCATCACGGGCAGCATCCGCCATGCCGTGCGCAGCCGATGGCGGCCGGCCAGCGCGCCGAGCAGGGCGGCCGGTATCCCGAACGCGACCGTCCCCAGCGCCGCAGAACCGGGGGTCGGCCGTACCGAGTGCGTGCGCACGATGAGCGCGACGACCACGACGAAGAGAGTCTGGGCGCCCACGACGCCGATGACGTCGCCTGCCACGGCCCGCCAAGGGACCCCGACGGCGCCATCCGACCGGCAGCGGCCCCCGCGGGAGTCCCCGAGGTCCGCCACCGAAGCGGCGGAGCGCCCTCCGCCGAGCCGGGCAGGCCGCAACCGCGACACCCGGCCCAGCGGCATCCGGCCGAGCGACACCCGGTTCAGCGACACTCGGCCCAGGGGCATCCGGTTGAGAACGGCATGCGGCTGCAGCGGTACCGCGCTCGCCCGCCGATGTGCCGCGCTCAGCGCCGCGGCCAGCGGAAAGAGGGCGAGGCCCAATGGCCGGAACGCGATGATCCCGTCAGGGAGCCGCAGCGTCGTTCCGTGAGCGGCAAGCCACAGATCGGCTCCGACGCGCAGAGCCGCGGCGGGTCCGGTGGAGGAGCCGGTGTCGGCTCCCCACACAACCAGAACGACGAATTCGATGAATATCAAGCCCGCAGCCGACGCGGCGACCGCCTCCGCCAGGGGCCGTCCGCCCCGCTGCCAGATCCGATCGGCAAGGCGTCGCGGCAGTCTGGGCGGCTGCATGGAGGCGGGCACGTATCGGATCAACGACCGGGAGGAGGCTCCTGCTGGCCGTAACCACCCGGCGGAGGCGGCTGCTGGCCATAACCTGCGGGCGACTGAGCCTGACCCTGCGACGGCTGCCCGTACCCGCCCGGCTGGGCCGGCTGCCCGTACCCGCCGGCGGGCGGCGCGCCGTATCCGCCCGGCTGGGCCGGTTGCCCGTACCCGCCCGGCTGAGGCGGCTGCCCGTATCCGCCGGCGGGCGGCGCGCCGTATCCGCCGACAGGCGGCTGACCGTAGCCCGTGGGCGGCTGACCGGGCGGCCCATAGCCCGGCGGCGGCCCGTACCCCGTGGGCGGCTGGCCGTAACCGGGAGTGGGCTGCTGGCCGTAGGGCTGACCGTAGGGCGGCTGCTGACCACCATACGGAGGCCAGGCGCCCGGCTGACCGGGCCCGGTGGGACGGGCACCCGGACGGCCGGGAATGGGCGCTCCGCTCGCCAGCGCCGTGAGCACACCGAAGACGGTCTGCACGATCGTCAGCAGCAAGGCGAGGTAGAACCCGAAACTCGGCCCGGCGTCCACCCCGCTCGGCACGTCGGGGAACCGGATCCATCTGATCAACAGCAGAAGGACGGCGAACGCCGAGACGGCCGGCAGTATCCACAGGATCGAGACCGGACCAACGTCCGGGATGCGGACGTTGGCGGCGACGCGCGCCGTCACCAGACCGGCGACCACGACCACCAGGAACACCGGGAACCAGGAGTTGAACCCGAGCCCCCAGGCGTTCTTGTGAGCCTCCGCCGAGCGGCCGAAAAACCCCAGGCTCACCGAATACCACGGCAGGAAGCTCACGATGAACGTGACCGCCCCAGAGGCGACCACCCCGATGTCGTTGGTGGCGACGCTACGACCGCCGATCTGTGCCACGACGGCAACCCCACTTCGTCTGGTCGGTCGGTGCGGAGACGAGAGCCGTCGATGCACCGATGCAGAAGTCTTGCAGCCGTCGGAAGCGAAGGGAAGACGTCCGTCCCCGAAGCCCCGCGGCCGAGACCCCTACCTGTCCCGATGATGAGCCCCCGCGTCCCGCGGGGGCTCGGCATCGGGACAGGCCTACAACGACCGCATGATGTCAGCCATCAGCCGGGCGGTCTCCGACGGGGTCTTGCCAACCCGGACGCCGGCCTTCTCCAGGGCTTCTTTCTTGGCCTGCGCGGTACCGGACGAACCGGACACGATGGCGCCCGCGTGGCCCATCGTCTTGCCCTCCGGCGCGGTGAAGCCGGCCACGTAGCCGACGACCGGCTTGGTCACGTGCTCTTCGATGTGCGCCGCGGCCCGCTCCTCGGCGTCGCCGCCGATCTCACCGATCATCACGATCGCGTCGGTGTTCGGATCGGCTTGGAAGGCGTCGAGTGCGTCGATGTGCGTGGTGCCGATGACCGGGTCGCCACCGATGCCGACACAGGTGGAGAAGCCAAAGTCCCGCAGCTCGTACATCATCTGGTAGGTCAGCGTGCCGCTCTTGCTGACCAGGCCGATGCGCCCGCCGGGGGTGATGTCGGCCGGGATGATGCCGGCATTGGACAGACCGGGGCTCGCGATACCCGGGCAGTTCGGCCCGATGATCCGCGTCGTCGCCTTGTACTGGGAGTAGGCGAAGAACTCGGTCGTGTCGTGGATCGGCACGCCCTCGGTGATGACCACCGCGAGCGGGATCGCCGCGTCGATCGCCTCGATCGCCGCGTCCTTGGTGAACGCGGGCGGAACGAAGATCACCGAGGCGTTGGCACCGGTCTGCGCCATCGCATCGGCGACGGAGCCGAACACCGGCACGCCCTCGACCTGCTGGCCCACCTTGCGCGCGTTCACGCCGGCGACGACGTTCGTGCCCGCGGCGAGCATGCGGCGGGTGTGCTTGCTGCCCTCCGAGCCGGTGATGCCCTGCACCACCACCCGGCTGTTCTCGTCAAGCCAGATAGCCATCGGTTCGCAATCCCCTTCGCCCAGGTCAGGCCGCGGCCGCGGCGAGCTCGGCGGCGAGCTTCGCCGCGCCGTCCATCGTGTCGACCGGCTTGACCACCGGCAGGTTCGCCTCGGCCAGGATGCGGCGGCCCTCCTCGGCGTTGTTGCCGTCGAGGCGCACCACCAGCGGGGCGCTGACGTCGCCGACGATCTTCAGGGCCTGCACGATGCCGTTGGCCACCGCGTCGCAGGAGGTGATGCCACCGAAGATGTTGACGAAGACGCTCTTGACCGCCGGGTCACCAAGGATGATCGACAGACCGTTTGCCATGACCTCGGCGGACGCGCCGCCGCCGATGTCGAGGAAGTTCGCCGGGCGCTTGCCGCCGAACTCCTCCCCGGCGTAGGTCACCACGTCGAGGGTGGACATGACCAGGCCGGCACCGTTTCCGATGATCCCGACCTCACCCTCGAGCTTGACGTAGTTGAGGCCCTTCTCCTTGGCCTTCTGCTCCAGCGGGTCCACCGCGGCCACGTCGACGAACGCCTCGTGCTCCGGGTGGCGGAAGTCGGCGTTGTCGTCCAAGCTGACCTTGCCGTCGAGGGCGACGACCCGGCCGTCACCGGTGAGGATCAGCGGGTTGACTTCGACGAGGGTGGCGTCCGACTTGAGGAACACGGTCCAGAGCTTGGCCAGCAGCTCGCTCGCGCCGTCCAGAGCCGCCTCGGGCAGCTTCGCCGTGACCGCGATCTCGCGCGCCTTGGCCGCGTCGACTCCCCTGAGCGGGTCGATCGCGATCCGGGCCAGCGCCTCCGGCTTGGTCGCCGCCACCTCCTCGATCTCCATGCCGCCCTCCCGGGAGGCCATGGCGAGGAAGGTGCGGTTCGCCCGGTCCAGCAGGAAGGATGCGTAGTACTCCTCGGCGATGTTGCTGGCTTCCTCGACGAGCACCGAGTGGACCGTGTGGCCCTTGATGTCCATGCCGAGGATCGCTGTCGCCTTCGCGAAGGCGTCATCCGGCCCGTCGGCTACCTTGACGCCACCGGCCTTGCCCCGGCCTCCGGTCTTGACCTGCGCCTTGACGACGACCTTGCCACCGAGCTCGGTGGCGATCGCGCGGGCCTCCTCGGGGGTGGTCGCGGTCTTCCCGGTGGGCACCGGTACGCCATGTTCGGCGAACAGCTTCTTCGCCTGGTATTCGAAAAGATCCACGGTCCGTCCAGTCGGATGCGGTCGTTACGGGTTGGGATACGTAGGGCTGCACAGAACGCCTGCGAGCCTACTGACGAGGGCGTTACAGCGCGCGCCACGCGCTGTGCACCACACCGCCGTCGCTGGCGGCCCACGGGTGGGATCGAACGGGCCGATCCGGCGCATCCCTCGACCCGGTCCGGGGCCCCGGCAGGTCGATACAGGACAGATACAGGACAAATGAGTGTGGACACCCACCGCGCCGAGGGCGGCTTCCGCCCCACCGTCCTCAGAGCGCGGGTCCGCCGGGAGCCGCTGAGCGTGACCGACGGGACCTGCCCTACGCCGTCCCGTGTCCGACGTCACGAAAGTTAAGACCCTCATTATGTCGGAAATCACACGGAAGAAACACCGATCGTGGCCAGCCCCTCCGGACCAGTCAGACGAATTTCAGGATAACGACGATCAAGATCATCGTTAGTCCGATCCCGAGCCAACCCAGGCCGATACCGACGGCCGCCACCGTGGCGCCACGCTCATCCCGGCGGCGGATCCGAACCCGCGCGACCAGTCCCACCACGACAGCCGCGGCACTGCCAATCCCGAAGATCCAGAGTACCGCCAAGAGAACCGACAGCATCGCGCCGCTGTTCCAGTGCCGGCGCCGCGGCGCCGCGGCCCGCCGAGCGTCGGTCCACAGCCCGACCCGCAGCGCAGCCGGTCGACCCGTTGGCGGGAAGGCCGACGGATCGGGAGGACGCGCCGGTGGAGTCGGGTCGCTGGGGCGATAGGTCACCTCCGACCGTCCCGGATCGGACGCCACGTCCGCGGCGGCGGTCGCGCCCCGACGCTCCGCGGGTGCCTGATCCGCCCACTTCCCCGGGAAAACCGCTCCCGACGGTGGCGGGGCGACCGGTCGCGGCGATGCCGCGGGGGGTAATGGCACGGCGGGCCGAAAGGCCGACGCGGGTGGCGGGGGTCCGACCGGCCACAGACCGGGTGCCGGGCCCGGTCCCTGCACGTCCGGCGCCCAGCCACCGGACGGGTCGGCCGCCGCCGGCGCGGGCCGGGCCGGAACCCGCCCCGCGCCGGCGGCGGCATCGGCCTCGGTGACCCCACGCACCTCCCGGCCTACCAGCGCGGCCAGCAGCGAGGCGGCGTCCGGCCGCTCCCGCGGGGCCTTGGACAGCGCCCTCGCGACCAGGTTGAGCAGGTATCCGGGGAGCGCGTGGAGATCGGGAGAGTCCCGCTGCACCCGGACGGCAAGCAGGTCCGGTGTCTCGGCATGGAAGGGATGCCGCCCCGTCGCCGCGTACGTCATGCAGCTCGCCCAGGCAAAGACGTCCGCTGAGGCGTCCGACGGCTCGCCGCGCATCTGTTCCGGTGACATCCAGGCCAACGTGCCGATCACATGACCGGTGCGGGTCAGCGTGGCGCTGTCGGTCAGGTGCGCGATCCCGAAGTCGATCACCTTGGGCCCGTCCCAGGCCAGCAGGATGTTGGACGGCTTGAGATCACGATGGACGACGCCGGCGGCGTGGATGGCGACCAGCGCGTCGGCGAGGCCGACGGCGAGACCCCGGACGAGGTGGTCCTCCAGCCGACCGCGGGCCCGGACGGCCTCGGCCAGGCTGGTCCCCTCGACGTACTCGGTGACCATCCACGGCGCCGCGGCCTCGGTGTCGGCGTCGAGCACGGCGGCCACCGCCGTGCCTCGCACGCGCAGCGCCGCCCGCACCTCACGTTCGAAGCGGCTGCGGAACTCCTCGTCCTCGGCGAGATCCTCGGCAGCGACCTTCACCGCAACGGGACGCCGATCCGGGGCGAAACCGAGATACACGGTCCCCATCCCGCCGGCACCGATCCGGTTCTGCAGACGGTACGGGCCGATCTGGCGAGGATCGTCCTCCATCAGCGGTGTGAGCATCGCTTCCCTCGCTGCTCCCCTCGCTGCACCGGTGTAGCAGGTTCGATCCGGGTTCCCACCCGCCCAGGGGGCTGTGGGTGAAAGAGTATGTCCCCGGCCGCCATCGGGCCGAAGGCACGGTGCGTCGCAGGCGTGCGGGCCCGCGAGCACCCGCCGGCCACCCGCCAGCCACCCGCCAGCCACCCGCCGGCGGGGAGTGCCCGTCCGTGTTCCACGACACCATGGCCGCGACGACGGGCATCCGGTCGGCCCCGGGCGCGAAGATGCAGGCGTGGACAGCGACACCCGGCCGGGCCAGGAGACGACCGCCGACTGGCGCGCCGCCCTGCTCGCAGGCATCACCCTGCGGCCCGCCACGGCCGCGGCCGTCAACCGACTGGGCTGGCCCGACTACGACGGTCGACCGGCTCTGCGCTGGGGCGAGGGCGCGGTGGCCGGC
>NZ_CDWWEW010000263.1:0-7136 GCF_977966315.1 Frankia sp. CeRuru1 | reverse complement strand
GGGGTGCGGCCGGTGCTGATGCGGTGGGCGGCCTGGTCGAGGGCGAGCGGGTGGTCCCCGAGCCGCTCGGCGATCCGGTCGGCGACCGTCCGTTCGACGGCGGGCAGCCGGCCGGCGAGCAGGGTGACGGACTCGGCCCGGTCCATCGGTCCGACCGGCACGACCGGGCCGAGATGGTCCCAGCCGGGGTTGCGGGAGGTCAGCAGCAGCCGGCCGGGTTCGGCGGGCCGCAGCCAGTCCGGCAGCGTGTCGGCGTCGGCGGCGTCGTCGAGCACGATCAGCCAGCGGCCGTCGGCCCGGCCGAGGTTCGCGATCACGGCGGCCGGTTCCGCGTGGCCGGGCAGGCCCACCGCCGGGGCGAGCTCGCGTACCCGCTCGCCGATCAGCTCGGGGCGTTCCGCCGGCACCCACCACACGGCGTCGAGATCCGCCCGGTGCTGGCGGGCGTACTCGGTGACCAGGCTGGTCTTCCCGATCCCCGCGATTCCCGTCACGGTGACCAGCGGCGAGCGGGACAGCGCCTCGTCGAGACGGGCGAGCGCGGCCGTCCGGCCGACGAACCGGGCCGGCTGGTCCGGCACGTTCCACACCGCCGGCAGCTCCGGCGGGAAGATCCCCCGCCGGCCGGGGAAGCCCGGCGGCTGTTCCGGCTGTGGCCGGTCGCCACGCAGGGCCGCGAGCAGGCTGGCCCGGACGGCGATCTCGCTGCGGTCGAACAGGTCGACCGGGACGAGCTGGCCGAGCAGACCGGGCAGCGGCCGGTCCGCCACCCTGGTCACCAGCAGCCGGCGTTCGCCTCCGGTCGGGTCGGCCGACCACGCCGCCGCCCATTCGGCGACCGCGGGCGAGGAGCGCAGGTAGCCGTCGGAGACCACCGCGACCGTGTGCCGGGCCTGGCTCACCGCCCGGTCCAGCCACCCCACCCGGTGCGTCCCCGCCGGCGCCCAGGACTCAAGCAGGACCTGGTAGCCGGCATCCTCCAACGTCCCGGCGATCCATTCGGCCCAGGCCCGCCCGTCGTCCGCGTACGACACGAAACAGTCGGGAGCGCCGTGCCCATCGCCCCCGCCGGTCACCGTCCCAGCATGGCATAGTCACCGAAACGGATTAACCGAGGATGGCGTCGATCGCTCGGTAGACGCGTTCCTCGGAAACCGGGTACGGGGTGCGCAGGCTCTGCGCGAACAGGCTCACCCGCAGCTCCTCGATCATCCAGCGGAGGCGCCGGATCTCGGGCGCCGGCTCCCGGCCGGCGGGGACGGTGGCGAGCAGCTCCCGATAGGCGTCCTGGACGCGCCCGACGGTCGCGGTGTTGAGCCTGTCCCGCCCGGGATCGCGGGGCAGCCGCTCCAGCCGCCGTTCCAGCGCGGTCAGGTAGCGGACGAGGTCCGCCAGCCGGTCGGCCCCGGTGTCGGTGACGAATCCCCGGTAGATCAACGAGGTAAGCTGGTCGCGCGCGTCGGCCACCGACGCCGCCACCGCCGGGGCACGCAGCTCGCGCAGCGCCAGATCGACCGCGTGGGCGAGGCCGAGCACCTGCTGAACCTCGCGGACCACCTCGAAGGCGGTCTCGGGCAGTCCCGCGCGTACCGCGGCGAGCAGCGCGGTGAAGCCCGCTTCGTCCCAGGCGGGCCCGCCGGCTGCGGCGATCAACCGGTCGGCGGCGGCCCGCACGCAGTCGTCCAGCAGGTCGGCGGCGTCGCGGTGCGGGTTGTGGCTCAGGGCCAGCTTCGCGGCGTTCGACAGCCGGGCGTTGAGGCCGCGCACCGGGGAGGGGACGCCCAGCAGCACCAGGCGCCGGGTGCCGGCCCACATCAGCTGGCGCTGTTCGGCCTCGGTGTCGGCGGCCCGCACCGCGACCGAACCGCCCTCGTCAACCAGCGCCGGGAACGCCTTCACCACGTGGCCGCCTACCGCGTTGCCGCCCACCGCGTTGCCGCCGCGGCGCAGCTCGACGACCTTCGGCAGGGTGCCGAGGTCCCCCCACGCCCGCAGGCCGGCCCGCTCGAGGCCGTCCGCCGCGGCGGCGACGGCCTCCCGGGTCCTCGGGCGCAGCCGCTCCTTGATGGCGTCGAGGTCCTTGCCCTCGGCCAGCACCCGCCCGCCGGCGTCCTCCACCCGGAAGGTGAACCGCAGGTGATCCGGCACACCCGCCAGCGACCAGGAGTCGCGCGGGATCTCCGGCCCGCCCATCCGGCGCAGCTCGTGTTCCACCGCGGTGAGCAGGGGCACCTGGCGTGGCGTGATGTTCGCCAGGACCGCCTTGGCGTAGTTCGGCGCCGGGACGAAGCTGCGCCGCACCGCTTTCGGCAGCGCCCGGATGAGGGCGGTGACGAGCTCCTCGCGCAGCCCCGGCACCTGCCATTCGAAGCCCTCGGCGCCGACCTGGTTCAGCACGGCCAGCGGGATGTGCACGGTGACCCCGTCGGCCGCCGAGCCCGGTTCGAACTGGTAGCTCAGCGGCAGCGCGAGGTCGCCCGCCTGCCAGACGTCGGGGTAGTCGGCCTCGGTGATTCCCTCGGCGCCCGCGGAGACGAGCATCGAGCGCGGGAAGTCGAGCAGGTCCGGGGTCGTCCGGCGCGCCTTGCGCCACCAAGCGTCGAAGTGCCGGGCGGACACAATATCCGCGGGGATGCGCTCGTCGTAGAAATGGAACAGCGTCTCGTCGTCGACGACGATGTCGCGCCGCCGGGCCCGGTGCTCCAGCTCCTCGACGTCGGCGAGCAGCTCCCGGTTGGCGTGGAAGAAGGCGTGGCGGGTCTGCCAGTCACCCTCGACCAGCGCGTGCCGGAGAAACAGCTCCCGGCACAGGACCGGGTCGACCCGGCTGTACTGGACCGGCCGGGAGGCGACGATCGTCACCCCGTACAGGGTCACCTTCTCGTCGGCGAGCACCGCGCCCTGCCGGCGCGACCAGCGCGGCTCGCTGTACGTGCGATGCACCAGGTGGGCGGCGAGCGGCTCGATCCAGTCCGGGTCGATCCGCGCGGCGGTGCGGCCCCACAGCCGGGAGGTCTCCACCAGCTCGGCGGCCATCACCCAGGCGGGTGGTCCGGACGGCCGCTTCGGCGCGTCCTCGCCCGCCGGGTCCCCCGGGTCCGCCAGCGCGGCTGTCGGGTCCGCCGACGTGGCTGCCGGCCCGGTGCGCTCGGCGCGGTTCGACCGCCGGGCCAGGGCGGAGCCCGGCCAGAGCGCGAAGCGGCCGCCGCGGGCGCCGGCGTACTCCCGGCGCTCCGGGTCGTAACGACCAATATGCGACAGCAGCCCGGTCAGCAGGGCTCGGTGCACGGCCCGTGGATCGGCCCGTGGATCGGCCGCGCCGGAGCTATCGTCCCGGGGGGCGAGCCCCAGGCCGCGGGCCACCGCGGCGAGCTGGCCGTGCACGTCTTGCCATTCCCGGATGCGCAGGTAGTTGAGGAACTCCGTGCGGCACATCCGCCGGAACTGGTTGGCCGACAGCTCGCCGCGGGCGTCGCGCAGGTAGTTCCACAGGTTCAGGTAAGCCAGGAAGTCCGAGGTCGGGTCCGCGAACCGGGCGTGGCGGGCGTCGGCCGCCTGCTGGTGCTCGACCGGGCGCTCCCGGGGATCCTGGATCGCGAGCGCGGCGGCGATGACGAGCACCTCGCGCAGGCAGCCCTGCTCGTCGGCGGCGAGCACCATGCGGGCCAGCCGGGGATCCACCGGGATCTGCGCCAGCCGCCGGCCGAGGGGAGTGATCCGGTGGCGGGGATCGGCCGCGGTGGCGTCGAACGCTCCCAACTCGGCGAGGAGTAGTTCGCCGTCGCTGATCTGGCGGGGGTCGGGTGGATCGAGGAACCCGAACGTGGCCATCTCGCCGAGGCCGAGGTCGGCCATCCGCAGGATGACCGAGGCCAGGTTCGTCCGCAGGATCTCCGGATCGGTGAACTCCGGCCGGCCGGCGAAGTCCTCCTCGCTGTAGAGGCGGATGCAGATGCCGTCGGCGGTCCGCCCGCAGCGCCCCTTGCGCTGGTTGGCGGAGGCCTGTGAGATCGGTTCGATGGGCAGCCGTTGCACCTTGGTGCGGTGGCTGTAGCGGGAGATCCGCGCGGTGCCCGGGTCGATCACATAATGGATCCCCGGCACGGTCAGCGAGGTCTCGGCGACGTTGGTGGCCAGGATCACCCGCCGTCCGGTGTGCGGCTGGAACACCCGGTGCTGCTCGCCGGCGGACAGGCGGGCGTAGAGCGGCACGATCTCGGTGTTCGGCCGCTGCTCGCGGGTGAGTGCCTCGGCGGTGTCGCGGATCTCCCGTTCGCCGCTGAGGAACACCAGGATGTCGCCCGGGCCCTCCGCGCACAGCTCGTCGACCGCCTCGCTGATGGCCTGGGTCTGGTCGCGCTCGACCTCGCCGTTCTCCCTGCCGGTCCTCCGCCCGTCGGCCGGGCCGCTGGCCGATCCGCTGGCCGATCCGCTGGCCGGGCCGTCGGCCGGGCCGTCGGCCGCCGGGACGAGTGGGCGGTAGCGGACCTCGACCGGATAGGTGCGCCCGGACACCTCGATGACCGGGGCGTCCGCGAAGTGGGCGGAGAACCGGGCCGTCTCGATCGTCGCGGAGGTGATGACAATCTTGAGATCCGGCCGGCGGGGGAGCAACGACCGCAGGTAGCCGAGGATAAAGTCGATGTTGAGGCTGCGCTCGTGCGCCTCGTCGATGATGAGCGTGTCGTAGCGGCGCAGCTGGCGATCGGAGGAGATCTCGGCCAGCAGGATGCCGTCCGTCATGAGCTTGACCAGCGTGTTCTCGTGCACCTGGTCGGTGAACCGGGTCTGGTAGCCGACGACGCCGCCCGCCTGGGGAGCCGGGGTGCGCAGTTCCTCCGCGAGGCGGTCGGCGACGGTACGCGCGGCGATTCGGCGCGGCTGGGTGTGCCCGATCATCGCCCGGATCCCGCGGCCGAGCTCCAGGCAGATCTTCGGTAGCTGGGTGGTCTTGCCGGAGCCGGTCTCCCCGGCGACGACGACCACCTGGTGATCCCGGATCGCGGCGAGGATCTTGTCCTTGCGCTGGGTGACCGGAAGGATGTCGGGGTAGTCGAGCGTCGGGACGCTGGCCCGGCGCCGCTCCACCTGCAGCGCCGCCCGGTCCACCTCGGCGGCGATGGCCTGTAGGGCCCGCTGGCGCGCGGCGGGCTCGCGGGTGCGCCGGCTCTCGGCGAGCCGTCGGCCCAGCCGATGGGCGTCGCGAGGAGACAACCCGGTCAGCCGCGCGGACAGCTCCGCCGGTGGTACTGGGCCTGCCGGTGGTGACGGCTGCGGCTGCGGCTGCGGCTGCGGCGTGGGCGGCCTGGGCGGCGTGGCGGGAGGATTCAAGAGCTGCCTTTCCACACGTCGTCAAGCCTAGGACACAGCTGTCCCGGCGGCGTTGCGTTCCTCCGGCCCGTCGGGCGGTGGCGGTGACTCTTCGGTCAGCGAATTTTGGGGACCTGAGCACGGTCTGCGGTCCCTGGACCGTGACTAGCTCCCCCGACTGGGAGGTCGGGCCGTCCCGCTACCTTTTCGACGGATGAGCGGTCCGACGGATGAGAGGCGAGCCGGTCCTTTGCGGACCAAGGCGAGGCGCCGCCGGTAGCCTGCCAACGGCCCGCCCGGTCGGCGGTGGGTCGCTGCTCGACGCCGTCGCGGCCTCTATGCCGTCGCAAGCTTGTCGTCGACAGGAACCTCGATGCTGAGGGGACAGAGCCATCATGATGATGAGGTGCGAAGTCGGCCCCTACCCTGGTCCGGGCGACCTCCCCGGGCCGCGCAGGGCGTGACTGCCGACGGGCGGGAGGCGGCCTCGCCCGGGGTGCGGGAGCCGGTCCCGTGCGGGGTGCGCGAGGCAGTCCCGCTCGCGGCGCCGGCCTCCTCCGCCGCCACGGGCACCGCCGCTACCGCCTCCGTGGGCACGGTGACCGCCTTCGGGGAGGGCACGCTCGAGCTGGGCCGAGCCTCCGTCGAGTTGGGCCGGGCTTACCAGGCGCTGGAACAGGTCATGGGGCGCGTCCTCGTTACTCTGCGGGCGGTCGCGGTCCTGCTGACGGTGTGTTACGTCGCGGTCTGGCGCTGGTACGACCACAGGCCGGCGGCGATGGCCGTCGCGGGGCTGACGGTCATCGGCGGTCTCGTCTTCTGCGTCGTCGGCCTGCGACGCGGGATCCGTCGATCGATGACCACCAGCACGGTCGCGATGTCGACGGTCCTCGCCCTGACGGCCTCGTCCTGGTTGCCGCCCGCTTCGGTGGGGGACAGCGGGAACTTCGTCTTCCTGACCGCCATCAACGCCGGGATCGTGACGGTCTGGACATTTCCGACGGCCGTCGCGTCGGTCCTGCTCCTGACGCTGTGCGGCGCCACTCTCGTAGGCGGCTGGGGCCACAACCCCCAGGTCTTCTCTCAGACCGCCATGCTGCTGATCATTCCCGGTCTACTCGGGCTGGCGATCGGTCGACTGCGCCGGATCGCCCGTACGGCCGACCAGCGCTGGGCGAACGTTGTGGCCCGGCACCGCAGCGAGGCGGTGGTCCTCGCCGTCGCCCGCGACCGCCGGGAACGGGAGCGAGTCATCCACGACACGGTGCTGAACACCCTGACCGGCATCGCCTGGGGCGGGGGACGGGACGTGGAACTCACCCGGCGTCGATGTGCGCAGAGCCTCACCGCCGTGCGCGGCCTGCTCGACCGGGACGACGAGGCCGGTCCGCCGATCGGCGATCGGTTGGCCGAGGCCGTCCGCGACGCCGCTCGACGGGGGCTGCAGGTCAGCCTCGAGGACCGGCGTCTCCCAGCCGTCGCGGGGGAACCTCCCGGTGAGCCCCCGGCCGTGGTTGTGGAGGCCTTCGTTGGAGCGGTCGGCGAGGCGCTGGTCAACGTGGAACGGCACTCCGGCACCCGGCGTGCCTCGCTGCTCCTCGCCGGTGGCCCGGGCCTGCTCATCGTGACGGTGTCCGACGCCGGGTGCGGCTTCGACCCGCAGCGGGTCGACCCCGCCCGGCTCGGGCTGCGCGAGTCCATTGTCGGACGGCTGGTGGACGTCGCCGGGACCGCCCGCATCGACGCGCGCCCGGGGCAGGGCACCGTTGTGGAACTGCAGTGGCGCGCCCCGGACGCGACGACGGGGCACGTGACGCGACCACAGC
>NZ_CDWWEW010000262.1:0-7181 GCF_977966315.1 Frankia sp. CeRuru1 | reverse complement strand
GGGCTGGACCTGCCCTGGTGGAGCCCCGACCCCCGGGCAGTGATCCCGATCGGCCGGCTGCGGGTCAACCGGACACTGCGCAAGCGGCTACGTAACTGTGGGTGGACCACCACCGTCGACGAGCGCTTCGTCGACGTCGTCCGTGGCTGCCGCCGCGGCGGCACCTCCGAGTGGATCACTCCCCAACTGGTCGAGGGCTACGCCGAGCTGCACGCCCTGGGCTGGGCGCACAGCATCGAGGTCTGGGAGGGCGACGAGCTGGTCGGCGGCATGTACGGAGTGGGCGTCGGCGGCGTGTTCGTCGGTGAATCGATGTTCCGTACCCGGACCGACGCCTCCAAAGTAGCTCTGGCCGACTTCGACGCCCGGTTCACCGCGGCCGGCGGGATGCTGCTGGACGTGCAAATCGCGACCCCGCATCTGATCGACCTGGGTGCGGTGGAGATTCCGCGGGCCGATTTCCTCGCCGTTCTGGCCCGCGTCCGGGATGCCGACGTCCGCCTCAACCGGGACCGGTACCCGGTCGCCCGCCTTGCCCCGCATGGCGCCTCCGGCGCAATGCGGGGACCCCTGGCCTAGGGCGCCGTCCGGGGTCTCCGTCACCTCACCTCCGGCGAGCTGGGGTTCAGTCGCCGGCGCGGGCCTGCGGGACCGATACCAGGGGAAACCGCTCGACCGCCTCGGCCAGGACGGCCAGCAGATGATCGATCTCGACGTCGGTGTTGGCCGCGGTGACCTGGATGCGCACCCCGACCTGCTCGCGGGGAACGACCGGGAACGGCACCACACTCGCGAAGATCCCCCGTTCGAACAGAAACCGGCCCAACGGCTCGGCCTGCGCGGCGTCGACCAGGGGAAGCTCTATGATCGGAAAGCCGCTGGCGTTGAGCGTGAACAGGCCGAGCCCGCGCAGGCCGTCGAGGAACCGGCTGGTCAGGCGGTACAGCCGGGCACGGATGGCGTCCCCGCGTTCCGCGTTGACCCGCAGCCCGACCAGCCCGGTCGCCAGGGACGCCACCGGCGACGGGCCGGAGAAGACGTACGGGCCCGCGGTGGACTTCAGATACTCCTTCACCTCCGTGGGGCAGGCGACGAAGGCGAGCAGCGACGAATACGCCTTCGAGAAACCGCCGACCAGGACGAGATCGTCGTAGGTCTCGCCGAGATGGCGGACGATTCCGTTGCCGCGGCTGCCGTAGGGGCTCGACGCGGCGGCATCACGCTCGCCGACGACACCGAACCCGTGGGCGTCGTCGACGTAGAGCAGGGCGTCGTGCGCACGGGTGAGCGCCGCGAGTTCGGCGAGCGGCGGGCCGTTTCCGGTCATGCTGTGGACGCCGTCGACGCACACCACCCGGGGGTGGGGGCTCGCCCGCAGCCGGCGTTCCAGCCGGTCGAGCCGGTCCTCGCGGAAGCGCGCCACGACGGCGCCGTGGGCCGCGGCCACGACCGCGCCGTCATGCGCCGTCTGATGGGCGTGCACCTCGACGAAGAGGGCCCCCTTGCCCACGAGGGCGGGCAGCACCGACAGCTGGATGTGGGTGATGGTCGGGAGCAGCAGCGCGTCCTCGGCACCGAGGAGAGCGGCGAGCGTGCGCTCGATGTCGTCGTACATCTGCGGGCTGGCGATCAGCCTCGACCAGCTCGGGTGGGTGCCCCAGCGGTCCAGGTACTCCGGGACCGCCTCGATGATCTCCCGGTCGAGATCGAGGCCAAGGTAGTTGCACGACGCGAAATCGGCGAGCCAGTGATCACCGATCCGTATCCGGCGGCCGTCGATCTCGTCCACCGTCGCGTCGTAAAAGGGCGCGTGGCGGCGCAGGCGGTCCAGTTCGGCCCGCATCCCCATAGGCTGATCAAGAACGTGTCGCCAGGCCGGAGATAACGCCCCCGAGACGGGAGGCGAAGGCAAGTCGGGACTTTCATAGATCTGCGGCATCCCCGCGGCCTAGTCGCCCATGCCCTGAGCCGCGGCGATCGGCCAGGCGGGCGGAATAATCACTAATATCCCGGAAAGTCCAAATGGTCCAGTTTCTCGGAAGATAGTCGGGCCTGCCAGCGGAACCGGGTGCGCTACCACCATCACCAGTCCTCAGGATCGCCGGGAACACACGTCGCCGGGTTCAGGGAACGAAGAAGTACCAACGGGCCAAAGGAGCATCCAACACGTAAACAATAAACCTCGGAACCTGGATAATTCCACAACAAGCGCGATATGTTCCTGCTCTGCGCATCGGAGCCGGGAGACCGGGCGGACGTCGGGGCCACTCCGGACCGGGGGTCCACGCCACGCCACGGCCGAGGCGGATCCGACTGGCGGCCCGGGCGGCTCCCGCCGCCCGCCGAAGGCCCGCAGCCGTGGTGTTATCGTCCCCAGCATGTCTGACACGGCGGCATCCGCGGCGACCTCCACCGCGTCCACGGCTGCGGCTTCCACGGCTCCCCCCGCGGGCTCGAGGCAGGCCCCGACGCCCTCCGCGGCGGCCACTCCCCGCCAGCGGACCAAGGAGGAGGGTCCGCTGGTGCGCGCCCTGCCCTATTCCGGGTTCGGACTGTCGCGCTCGAAGACGCTGTTCCTCGCGCACCGCAAGGAGCCCGTCGACCCGGCCGGCTTCTACTCGCTGATCGCCGCGGACTCCGTGCGCCAGCTGATGCGGTACACCTCCCTGACCGGCCAGCTCGTCCTCGACGTCGGCGGCGGCCCAGGTTACTTCCGCTCAGCCTTCCTCGACGCCGGCGCCCGGTATGTGTGGGTCGAGCCGGACGTCTCGGAGATGGAGGCCGGTGGCCTCGAGGTTCCCGGCCGGGTCCGGGGCAGCGCCTTGGACCTACCGTTCCTCTCCGGAAGCGTTGATCTCTGCTACACGTCAAACGTGCTCGAACACGTTCCCGACCCATGGCGGATGTGCTCCGAGCTGGCCCGGGTGACCCGCCCCGGCGGGCTCATCTTCCTGAGCTACACGAACTGGCTGTCCCCTTGGGGCGGCCACGAGACCGCACCCTGGCACTATCTGGGTGGCGACCGGGCGGCGGCAAGGTTCGAACGCCGCAAGGGCAAGGCGCCGAAGAACATCTACGGCAAGACTCTGTTCCCGGTGTCGGTGGCCGACACCCTCGCCTGGGCGAAGCGGCGGCCCGACGTCGAGATCCTCGACGCGATGCCGCGCTATCTACCCGACTGGGCGAAGGTGATTCTCAGGATTCCCGGTGCCCGCGAGATTGTGACCTGGAACCTCGCGATGGTGTTGCGCAAGCGCTGAGCCGCCGGGCCGCGCGAGTGCCGGCCCGGTGGCTCCGGCCCAGCGGCTCAGAGGAGTCGCAGCTGCTTGCCCGGTGCCGGCCGGCGCGGCCGACGCCGCCCGCCCTCGGCCGGGACGCCCTCGGCCGGGGCAGAGGACAGCAAAGCCGGCCTGATATCCGCAAGAAACGGTGAGGGACGGGTCGTCACGACCGACCCGGCGCGCCGCCGGCTGGCCGCCGAGGTGAGGACCAACCGATGCCTGGCCCGGGTGACGCCGACGAAGAAGAGCCGGCGCTCCTCCGCCTCGGCGTCCTTCGTGCCGGCGTCGGCGGTTCCGCCGACGCCACCGCCCGGCGCCTCACCGCCCGGAATCCCACCGGCCGGACCGAACCGCATCGGCAGCAGCCCGTCCTCACAACCGACGATGATGACCAGGCCGTATTCCAGGCCCTTGCTCGCGTGCAGGGTCAGCAGCGAGATCCGGTCCGCCCTCGGGTCCAGCCCGTCGACCTCGGCGGCGAGCGTGACCGACGTGAGGAAACCCGCCAGGTCGTTGCCGGCCGCTGCGGCGGCCGGTGCGAGCAGCTCCACCGCCAGGCGCAGCTCGGCCTCGGTCGGCACCCGCCCGCCGGAGAAGCCGGGGAACCCGTCGGACGGCACGGCGCCGAGCTCGCTTCTCCTCGCCTCGGCAAGATCGGTGGCCCGTGCCGCCGCGTCGCGCAGTAGACCCGATACCGGACGCGGGACGCCGGGACCCGACGGACCCGTGGTCGTCAGGTCCTGCAGCAGGGCGAGCAGGCCGGCGACCGCGGGAGCGTCCGCGAGCGGGAGATGAGAGCGCCGCTGGAACGGGAAACCGCGGGTGGCCAGCGCTTCCATGATCGGCTCGGCCTGGCGGGCGGTCCGGTAGAGCACGGCGATGTCCGCGAAGGAGAACCCCGCGTCGACCGATCCGTCCACCCCCGAGTCCAACGCGTGGAACGAGGTACCGCCGAGCGCCGCGTCGATCGTGCCGACGACGGCGATCGCCTCCTCGGCCTCACTGCGGTAGCGCCGCAGCAGCACCGGGCCGTCGCCCTCGGCGCCCCGCACGGCGGTCAGGGTCCGGTCCGGGACCAGACTCGCGGGCGCGATCACATCGAGCGCCGTCCGCACGATGGTGCGGGTGGATCGGTAGCCGCGGGTCAGGGCGACCGGGCGGGCACTCGGGTAGTCCTGCTCGAACCGCAGGAAGAACCGGACGTCCGCACCCCGGAAGCTGTAGATAGCCTGGTCCGGGTCGCCGATCACGCACAGGTTGGCCGTGGGGGGACACAACAGCCCCAGCAGGCGGTACTGGAGTTCGTCGGTGTCCTGGTACTCGTCGACCCAGACGTGGCGCCACCGCCGCTGGTAGTGCTCGGCGAGATCCGGGGACGACTGCAGCAGGGTCAGCGGCAGGGTGATCAGATCGTCGAGGTCGACCATGTCCCGATCGCGCAGCGCGGCGTCGTAACGGGCGAGCGCCCCGACCAGGTCGTGGTCGCGGATCGCCTCGCCGAGCGCTCGGTGCCGCTTGAGCTCGGCGACACCGGCCGCCACCCGCCGGCGCATCCGGGCGTCGCCCTCACCGTGCAGCGCCGCGGCGATTAGCTCCACGCGCACCGCGTCGTCCGCTACCTGGACCTGCGGGCCCCGGGCGAGTTTCGCGTGCTGCTCACGGATGATCGTGAGCCCGAGGCCGTGGAAGGTCGTCGCGAGCACCCGTCCGGCGGCGTCACCCAGCAGGCCGGCGAGCCGTTCGGCGAGCTCCCCGGCCGCACGCCGGGTGAAGGTGACCGCCAGGCACTCCCCGGCCGGCACCCCGTGCTCAGCGACCCGGTGTGCGATCGCGTGGACCAGCGTACGGGTCTTGCCCGTTCCCGGTCCGGCGAGGACGAGCAGCGGACCGGACAGGTGCGAGGCGGCCAGCCGCTGCTCGGGATCCAGCCCGTCGAGTACCGACGGGGTCTCGCCGGAAACCGGCGTGAACAGCTGGCTGCCGGCCACCGCGGCGTCCCCCGGCACCACCGTGGCGTCCCCCGGCACCACCGTGGCATCAGAGGCCGGGCGCGCCCGCGCCGCGAGCGCCTCGTCGAGGGAGGGTCCCGTATCGATCCGGTCCTGCCCACCGGCCGCGCCGGATCCCAGGTCGAACAGGGTGCCACCGTCCCGGGCGAGCTCCCGGGGCTCGAACAACCGGATGACGCCGTACTCGCCGTCGAATCCGGCCTGCCTGATCACCTCCCCGCGGCGCAGGCGACTGATTGCCTCGACCAGCTCCGGCGATCCGGCCTCGGCGATGTCCGTGAGCGGTACGTCGCCGAGGATGTCGAGCTCCGGGCCCAGACGGGAGACCAACGACGTCACCTGACCCGCGACCGCCTTGCTCTTCGGACCCACGCCGAGGACCTCCCCGACGACCTCCGGCAGCGGAACCAGCGAGGTGACGCCGGGCGCCGTGACGGGGCGGTGGCCGGGCCGCCGGTCGGCCAGCGCCTCGACCCGGTTGAGGACCCCGACGGTGAGGCCACCGCCGCAGGTGGGGCAGCGTCCGCCGACCTCCCGGGTCTGGTCCGGCGTGAGGACCACCCCACACTTGCGATGCCCGTCGAGGTGGTACTTGCCCTCCTCCGGGAAGAACTCGACGGTCCCCGCGAAGCCCTCCCCGCCGCGCAGCGCGGCCTCGATGGAGAAGTAGTCGAGGTCGCAGGTGAACGCGGTCGCCTCCCGGCCGAGCATCGGCGGGGAGTGGGCGTCAGAGTTGCTCACCAGCCGGTAACGGTCGAGACCGGAGATCCGCCAGAACATCTCCGGGTCCGCCGAAAGCCCCGTCTCCAGGGCGAAGACCTCATCGGCGAGGTCGCCGTAGCAGTCCTCGACGGCGTCGAACCCGGACTTCGAACCGAGAACCGCGAACCAGGGCGTCCACACGTGCGCCGGGACCAGATAGCAGCCCGCCCCGCCACCAAGGGTGATCTCCAGCAGATCGCGGGAGTCCAGGCCCAGGATGGGACGCCCGTCCGCGGCGAGGTTGCCGATTCGGGCCAACGCCGCCGTGATCCGTCCGGCGGCCTCCCGATCGGGAGCGTAGAGAAGATGATGGACCTTACGGGTCCGGTCGCCCCTCTTGTAGATCGTCGAGATCTCACTGGAGATCATGAAGCGGGTCGCCGTCCGGCAGGAGGCCGGCAACGTGCGCAGCACCTCATGCTCGAGATCGGACCGCAGCCGGAACAGGCCGGGCTCGGCCGGGACCAGCTTCGTCGCGATCTCCTGGGACCAGGCCGGATGGGTGAAGTCGCCGGTGCCGACGACGGCGATGCCCTTGCGTGCCGCCCACCAGGCCAGGTGCTCCAGATCGCAGTCACGACTGCAGGCACGCGAGTACCGGGAGTGAATGTGCACATCAGTGTAGAACCGTGACCTCACGGATGCGTATGTTGCCGCACCCGCCTCGCCGTGCCGTCGGCGGCACGCCGAACCCGCACCCGGCGCACCCGAACCCGCACCCGGCGCACCCCGCGGACGGGCTACCCCCTCCTGTCGCTCCGCCGGAGAGGGGGACGTCATTATGCGTAGGATGCCGGCATCCTGCCGACCTCGCGGACGTGGCGTCACAGATCGGTGGCCCCGCGGATCGGGCGAGCGGATCGGGAGAACAGCGCCGACGGGAGGAAAGTCACGTGGCGACAACCGACGGATGTCGTTTCCCTCCCGGCGCGGGCGCCGGGATCTCCAGAGCGAGGTCCTGATGACGACGGAGACCGCCGGCCCCGAGCGGCATGCCGCCCTCGCCGACCGCTGTCACCGGCTGGTGCGGTTCCTCCATGAGGTCGCGGCGGCCCGGTCGGGCCGGATCCGGACCATCGAGGAGCATCCGCTCACGGTGTGGCTCGCTAGCATCCCGGCCGGCGTGCCG
>NZ_CDWWEW010000261.1:0-7192 GCF_977966315.1 Frankia sp. CeRuru1 | reverse complement strand
AGGAATATCCGGATCGGTAGTGACGAGTCACGCGGGCGCGTCGATCGGCGGAGCACGTGGATCGGGAGAAAGCGCGGACGGGAAGAACGCCGGCGTAGGGGCGCAGGGGTAGGGGCGCAGGGTAGAGAGTAGGACGCGGGCGAGGGGGAACGACATGGCCGAGAAGGACGGGTGCCAACGGGCCGGGTTAGGGCCGTTCGTCCGGGAGCCGCTGGAGGGCGTGCGCCGGATCGCGGTGCTGCGGGCCAGCGGGCTCGGCGATTTCGTGTTGGCGCTGCCGGCGTTGGAGGCGCTGCGGGCGGCCTATCCGGACGCGCATCTGGTGTACCTCGGTCTGCCCTGGCACGTCGAGCTGTTGGCGGGCCGCCCGGGACCCTGGGACGAGGTGGCGGCCATCCCGCCCTGGCCCGGCGTGTCCACCAGCACGCAAGGACCCTCGCCGACCGGTACGGCCCCGACCTCCGCCACCACCGACGACCTACGGACGGATGGCACTCGAGCCGACGACGAGGTGCGCGCGTTCGTCCGGCGCCACCGGGCGGCCCGCTACGACCTGGCGCTGCAGCTGCACGGTGGGGGCGCCCATTCCACCCCGCTGGTGCACGCCTTGGGCGCGCGGTTCACCGCCGGTGGCCGGGACGTGGGAGCGCCGCCGCTGCACCGGTCCGTTCCGTTCCGGCATCTGCAACACGAGACGTTGCGCAACCTGGAGATCGTGGGACTCGTCGGGGCTTCCCCCGTCACCCTGAACCCCGGATTGACCGTGACGGCCGACGATCGCCGGGCGGCCGCCGAGGCCATGGCAGCTGCCGAAGCCACGGCGGGCGCCGAAGCCACGGCCGGCGCCGAGGTCACGGCCGGGGCCGCCCCACTGGTCGTTCTGCATCCCGGCGCGAGCGATCCGCGTCGGCGCTGGCCCGTCGACCGGTTCGCCGGAGTCGCGAACGCGCTCGCGGCGGACGGCGCTCGCATCATGATCGTCGGCGTAGCGGCCGAGCGAGCCCTCGCTGAACGGCTCGCGGCGGGCGTGTCGGGGCCCGTGGTGAACCTGGCCGGCCGCCTCTGCCTGCCCGGCCTGGTGGGGATTCTCGCCACCGCCGACCTGATGATCGGTAACGACTCGGGGCCGCGGCACCTCGCCGGTGCACTCGGTATTCCGACCGTCGGCGTCTTCTGGTGCGGCAATGTGATCAACGCTGGGCCGCTGGAACGGGCCCGCCACCGCATCGCCACGTCTTTTCAGACGACCTGCCCGGAATGTGGGGCGAGCCAGGCGCACGGGCGATGCCCCCACAACCCGTCGTTCGTCGCGGATGTATCCGTGGACGAGGTCCTCGTCGAAGCCCGGAACCTGCTCGCCCGGGACTGGCTCGCCTGGGACTGGAAGGTACCCCCGGGTCCGTCTGACTCAGGTCTGTCTGACTCGGGTCCGCTCGATCGGCCAGCCGCCGTTCGATGATCGGGACGGTCAGCCGATTCCCGCGTGCATCTCGAAGTCCAGCGCACCGATGCCGACGAGCCAGTACACCCAGTCGGCGTCGCGGGTCGGGGCAACCTGTCCGCCCGGTGGCTGGTAGCCGACCCGCCTCGCCTTCTCCAGCGCGCCCGCCAACCGGTCGTTGAGCGAGGTCTGCTTGATCCCCAGCCGGTCGGCGGCGGATTTCTTGGGACGTGGATCCGGGTTACGCAGGGGCGGCCACCGTAGATGCTGCTCGAAGACCACGCGGATCGCCTCGGTCTCCTTCTCGGAGAGGCGATCGACCTCGTTGCTCTCCGTCACTCGACGATCGCGGGCGATCCGGCGGACGCCGGTCGGCTCCGGCTCGCATAACAGCAGGTAGCTGCGCTGCGGAGTACCGCGCAGCCAGATCGCGGTCGGCCGGTCGGTCACCGACACCAGCCCGCCCTGCTCGACGGGATACGTCGGCTGCCCCCAGCTCCGGACATCGGCCTGGTTCAGGTTCGCGATTTCCACATTCCAGCCGCCGCCCGGCGCGGCGGACACGCGGGCGGCCCGGCGGGAGAGTTTCCGGTCCGGCGGGCCGGCGGACAGATGCCGGTGCGACGCGGCCTCGTCGCAGACGTCGTCCGGGGCGGCGCCGACGCACAGCTGGTCGGAACGGCGCAGCCGCTGGTCGAATTCGACCCGATCGTCGACGAGGAACCGCAGCCGCATGGCGAGCGAGTGTAACGGTACCTTTCCGCAGGGTGGTTTCGGCCCCTCCGGTCGCCGCTTCCCCGGCGATCTCGTCCGTGCCCGGATACCGGTGTGGGTCAGGCGTTGCTGCCGTCGGCCCCGCGCACCGCCCGCGCGTGAATCTGAAACTCGTCGAGGTCGGAGCCGATGAGACGACCGAGAACCCGGATCACGTCGGAGCGTTCGATCGCCACCGGGCGCCACAGGATCGCGGATTGGGCTTCGCGCAGACCGGCCTCCCGCGGGAAGGCGAGCAGGTGTCCGCAAACCCAGCTGAGCCGACGTACCTGAGTGGTAATCGGGAAGGCCAGGATGACGCCGTTCTCCACCCGCACCGCGACCACCGGGCGCCGCTTGTAGCCGGCACAGTCCGAGAAGTCGACGCGGGCATCGAGGACCATCGCGGGCCCCAGCGACGTCCACGGAACCGGCCGCAGGTGCTTGAGGGAATTCCCGCTCGGTCGCGGCTTGCTCGTCGTAGTCGATACCGATCGGGGATGCCCGTCCGGTCCGGACGCGTAGCGGGCGAGGTAGTCCGGCAGCGGCTGATCGCGCCGAGTGCGTCGGCGGGCCTGTCGGGCCCGGTCACGGGCAAGTTTCTGCAGTGGGTTGCTCCGCCTGGCCGGGACCTGGCGCTGAGCGCGGCGGGAGTTGAACTCGGGCACGGTGCCTCCGGAAGGTAGTAGGCCGTTGCCACCGACCGTCGCAGAAGCCGCCGATGACGACCAGACCGATAGATGTCGGTTATGGCTGTCCTTTACTTGACGAGGCCGAGCGATACCGTCATATCGCGCGGACAGGCATACTGCAGATCCTTCGCGATCTTGCGGGAGGAAGGGGGGACCGTCGTGCACGTCGCCGTTGCCACGACCATGGACGCTGATCGTCTGGATGATTCGGACGGTAGCGTCGGGATGCCCGCATCCCACGCCCCGGCAGATGTGATCGGGAAGCACCGTTGACCGGCCCGGACGGACCTGTGGTTTCGCCGGGCGACCCGGTTCCGGCAGTGATCACAGTGGTCGTGGGCGGGGACTCCTCCGATGTCCCGGGCGGCGGCGTCCTGGACGGCTCGCGCGCCATCGATGGTGACGTCGCCGGGATTGATCCTTTCGGGGCGGTGACCGGTTCACCCGGAGCGCAGGAGGCGAACGAGCTCGGAGGCCCGGACGAGCCGGCGACCGGGCAGGACGACAGCGACGAGCTGGAAGACGCCGCCGCAGCCGCCGACGACGCGGACGCCGACGTGGACGTGGACGCCGACGTGGACGCCGACGTGGACGTGGACGCCGACGTGGACGCCGCAGCCGCCGACGACGTGGACGCCGACGTGGACGTGGACGCCGACGTGGACGAGGGGGCCGGCGCGGTCTCCTCACGCCATGCCCCACCCCGCGTCGCCTTGCCTACGGCGAGCGCCGGACTGATCATGCCTGCGCGGGTCGAGCTGAGCTGGCCGGAACTTCCGGGACTGCCGCTGGTTGATCTGCTCGACAGCCATTCCGCCGATGCTCCCGCGGTCTCCGCGGCCGCCCTGCTGCGCGCCTTCGTCGAGATCGGCCGCAGCCTCGAACCGTTCCATCAGCAGGGCGTGGGGCTCCTCGCGCCGTGGAGCTTCAGGTGGACCGGGCAGAGCCTCACCCTGGCCGTCTGCGATCTGCTGGACGCGGGCAGGCACGACCCCGTCGACCCCTGGTTCGTTACTCCGGCGGGGGAGTGTGGTCCCGCCCGTGACCTTCGCCTGTTCGCCGTAGTGCTGTTCAAGGCGCTGACCGGCGAGTGGAGCAACCGGGACGCCTCGATGCTGGCGATGGCCGGGCTCGCCGCCGGCGAGTGGCCGCCCGGCGCCGACGCCGCGCTGCGGGCCTGCCTACATCCCGAGCATGGTCGCCGGGCGGCCGGAGCCGGTGCGCTGGCGTTGAGGATCGCACCCTTCGTCTTCCCCGCGCGCAACGAGCGGCTGACGACCGTCGTCGCGTGCGAGAGCGTGACGGGCTGGCGCAAGGCGGGCGGCAACCCGGAAGGCGACAACGAGGACGCGGTCGGCTGGGCGAAGGTCGAGGACCCGTCGGACGGCACGACCACCGCCTGCGCGGTGCTCGACGGCATTACCGGTCCCGGTGACGGTTCGGGACGGTGGGCGGCGCGGGCGCTGCTCGCGGCATTCCGCCGCCGGTGGAAGGACGGCGAGACCGAACCGGAGCGGCTGCTGCTGGACGTCGCGCTGCCGCCGCCGCCCGCGCCGCTGAGCCGCCGGGCCGCCGCGGTGGCGGTGCTCGCCTCGATCTCCCGCGGTCGCGCCGACATCGCGACCGTCGGGGACTGCCGTGCCTACCTGCTGCGCCGCTGCGGCGACGGCTTCGCGGCCACCCGGCTGTCCAGCGAGCACAGCGTGGTTGCCGAGGCGATCGTCGCCGGCCAGGCTCCCACGCCCGAGGAGCGCGGCATCGTGACCGAGAGCGTCCGGACGGCGCAGCGCGGCGCGACCGCGGTGGCGACCAGAAGGGTGCAGCTCGCCGACGGCGACCTGCTGATCCTCGCCACCGACGGGGCGTGCGAGGCGGGCGTCGACACCGCCGAGGACATTCCGGGCGTGGCCGACTGGAGGTTCTGCGACGTGCTGGAGGACCTCGCCTCGGTCGCCCGCACCCCCGCCGAACTGGCCTCGTTGCTCTGCCGTCGGGCGGAGGACCTCGGTGGGCACGACAACGCCACCGTCGCGGTGATCGCGATCCGCTCCGCCCGGGAGAAGGTGGTCGCCACCCGGACCAGACCGCGCCAGCGGGCGATGCTCACCGGCGTCGGCGAGTCCCGCGGCGCCGGCACGCGCATTCACGGGGAGCCGCGCATTCACGGGGAGAAAGGAAACCGATGAACGACAGGGACCGGCTCGGCGTCGAGGGCCGGATGGACCGGGGTGTCACGAAGCCGGGTGGGGTGCTCCGGCTGACGATCAGCGTGGCCGATCCGCCGCGGGGCCGGCGGGAGGTGGCAGTCGCTGTCGCGGTCGACGCATCCCTGTCGATGCTGCATCCAGCGGCGCCGGACGCGGTCAGCAAGTGGGAGCTCGCGCAGCGGGTCCTGGAACGCGTGCACGGCCTGCTGCCCGACGGCTGTCCGCTCGTGCTGGTGCGCTTCGCCCGTGAGGCGCGAGTGATCAGCGCCGGACGCCGGCCCGACCGCCTGCCGGCCGTCGACGGCCCCACGAACAGCGACGCGGACTCCTACACCAACATCGGCGACGCGCTCACCGTCGCCGGGCGGGAGCTGCTCGCGCAGGCGCCGGACGCGGACGTCTACCGGGTCTTGCTCATCACCGACGGCGAGGCCAACATCGGCCGCTGGCAGCCCGAGCAGCTCGCCCACATCGTCGCCGGGCTCGGCGACCAGGGCATCGGGACGGACGCGCTGGGCATCGGTGTCGACGCCCGGGACGAGGCGCTTGCCGAGATGGTCGGGGTGTGCGGCCAGACGCAGCACGTCTGGGCCGCGGCCGAGGACGTCGACCGGATCGACGCGATCGTCTCGTCGCTGATCGAACCGGTGGTCGGTGCGGCTGCGGGGCGCGGTGAGCTGCGGGTCCTGATCCGACCCGGCTGGACGGTGGAGGCACTGCGGCGGATCAAACCGCAGCGTCACCTCATGAAGGTGCCGCCACCGACCTCGCGCGGCACCGAGCTGCGGCTGCCGCTGCCCGCCGTGAGTACCGGCGAGGACCGTCCGGTCTTCCTGCTCCGGCTGCGCGCTCCGGACACACCGCTCGGCGCGCACACGATTCTTCAGGCCCGCGGCGGGGTGGTCGCCGGTGGACGGCGGCTGGCCGTGGACAGCCGGGCCGACCCGCAGGCCGCGCAGCGCTTCCGGGTCACCGTCGAGGCGGATGTCTTCCCGGACGCGGAATCCTCCCTCGAACACGAGGAGAGCATCGCGGAGTTCGACGAGGAGATCGCGAAGCGGGCCAGCTTCGCCCATTCCCGGGAAAGCGTCACCGAGTTGTTCCGGAACGCGGCGCTGTGGGCGGCGGACCGTGGATTCGACGATCTGGCCGACCACTACAACGCGACGCTACGGGCCCTCGGCCAGGGTGTCGCGCCGGCCGATGCGGTATCGGGAGCCCGGGTCCGGGCGACCCGCACCAGGACCCGGACCCGTGATCTCGTCGAGGCGGGCCCGGTGCCCGGCCGGCCACACGGCGGGGCGGTGTCCCGTCGGCGTCTCGACGACGTTCTCGGCAACAGCTGACAACCGGTAGGAGTCCCATGTCCTCGACGACGGTGCTGTTCGACGTCAGTAACATCACCCGGGACGGTTCGCCGGGCAGCTTCGCGCAGATCGGTCTCGGCTGTGCGCACGGCGCCCGCTGCCCGCGCCGGTGCGGCGTGACCGCGCGGCTGTTCGCCGTGGAGGCCGCCGCCCGCCGTGCCTTCGGCGCCGACGCGACCTTTCGCTATGTGGCCGACAACAGCCTGCGCGGCCTGCTCGACGACCTCGCCCCACTGCAGCGGTACTACCGTGACGGTGCCCTGGTCTGGGCGGCCGAGGCCGATGACATCCTGCTCGAGGAGGCGAGGGCCGTCGGGGGGAAGGTCGTCAGCAAGGACAACTTCTACGGCAAACGCAACATCGACGCCCACGCGTGGATCCAGGGCGACGCCTCGACCTTCTTCGGATGGAAGGTGCTACCCGCAGCCCCAGCGGGCGAGAACGTGAAATTGGTCCGCCGGGCGATGAACCGGATCGACACCGTCACCTGGGAGCGGGCCGCGCGGCAGGACGAGGTGAAGGCGTCGGGCCTGCGGGGGCGGCCGGAGGTCGTCGCCGCCGCCCGCGCCAACGCCTATCGCTGCGTGACCCCCGACTGCGTGAACGCCCGGCTGGGGCCGCTCGTGTCGCCACCGATGCGCGTGGCGGGGCGCGGCCAGGGCGCCCGGCTGGTCTGTCCGCTGTGCCGACGCCCGGTCCAGGAGATCGAGACGGATACCGGGCAGGCGGCCG
>NZ_CDWWEW010000260.1:0-7216 GCF_977966315.1 Frankia sp. CeRuru1 | reverse complement strand
GTACTGGACCGTTCTGGAGCAGTCCGTTGATGATCTCGTTGACGGTACCGTCCCCACCGAGCGCAATCACCACGTCGACGCCGAGTTCGACCGCTCTGGCCCCCAGCTCCACCCCGTGCGCCCGCCCCTTGGTGACCACAGTCTCCAGGGCGAGGTCCGCGGCGAGCGCGCTGGCGAGGACGTCACGAACACGTTCGGTCGTAGCAGTGGCGACGGGGTTGACGACCAACAGCCCTCGCATGCCTCCACCGTAGTCCGCCTGGTCATCCGGGTCGCCGGCTGGGAAAACTCTCACACCGTTGGAATCCGGCGGACACCTCGCGAAGTGCGACGGGTGATGGCGCGGTGGACACCGTCCGGAGGGTCCCCGGGGGCACTGGCCGACGGCCCCGGGAACGCCGACGGCCCCGGAAACGTAGTGTCGGGGATATGGGATCCACGAGTCATCCCGATCAGCCGGCGGCCGGCCGCTTCGGCACACTGCGGCAGGCTGCTCGCGCGGCGTCCGTGCCCACTCGGGTGGCGTCCGTCCTGCTCGCCATCGAGGCGCTGACCCTGCTGGCCCTCGGAATCCTGCAGGTGCTGCGCGGCTTCGGGCCGGACATCGACGACGTGGGTCGTGCCGAGAGCGGTGGGGTGCTCGCCATGGTCGGCGGGCTCGGTGTGGCGGTCCTCGCGGGAGGCGTGCTGCGCAACGGCGCATCCTTCCGCTCGCCCACCCTGGTCGTGCAGATCCTGTGCCTGCCGGTGGCGTGGGGGCTGGTGCAGTCCGGCCGCTACGGCTACGGCATCCCGCTGCTCGTCGTGCCCCTTGTCATCGTCGTCGCGTTGCTGCTGGCCGGTGGGCTTGGGCCGGCGGTCCCGCCTCGGCGCGGCGGCGGGACCGGGTGACGGGTCCGCTCAGCCGTCCTCGAGCAGGCCGCGCCGCAGCTGGGCCAGCGTCCGAGCCAGGAGCCGGGACACATGCATCTGGGAGATGCCGAGCTCGGTCGCGATCTGGGACTGGGTCATGTTGCCGAAGAACCGCAGCAGCAGGATGCGCTTCTCCCGCGGCGGGAGCTTCTCCAACAGCGGCTTGAGGGACTCGCGGTACTCGACGCCCTCCAGGGACTCGTCCTGGACGCCGAGGGTGTCCGCGACGGCGGGTGCCTCGTCGTCGCCGGAGTCCGGCGCGTCGAGGGAGACCGCCGAGTAGGCGTTCGCCGACTCCAGCCCCTCGAGGACGTCCTCTTCGCTCATCTGCAGATGCCGGGCGATCTCACTCACCGTGGGGGAGCGGCCCAGCGTCTGGGAGAGCTCGGAGGTCGCCTTCGTCAGGGAGAGTTTGAGCTCCTGAAGGCGGCGGGGGACCCGGATGGCCCAGCCTTTGTCCCGGAAGTGCCGCTTGATCTCACCGACAATGGTCGGGGTGGCGTAGGTCGAGAACTCCACCCCACGTTCCGGATCGAACCGGTCCACCGATTTGATCAATCCGATGGTGGCCACCTGGATGAGGTCGTCGAGCGGCTCGCCCCGGTTGCGGAAACGGCGGGCGAGGTACTCCACCAGCGGCAGGTGCATCCGGACGAGCTGATCGCGGACGGCGGAGCGTTCGGGATCGTCCTCGGG
Source organism: Frankia sp. CeRuru1 (assembly GCF_977966315.1). NCBI lineage: Bacteria > Bacillati > Actinomycetota > Actinomycetes > Frankiales > Frankiaceae > Frankia > Frankia sp. CeRuru1. The sequence continues at coordinate 5,608 of NZ_CDWWEW010000260.1, read as the reverse complement.
TAGCTCGGCGAGGCGGACGAACAGGGTGCGGGCCAAGGCCCGGTCGGGCGAATGCGCGCGGTCGGGCCGATCGCTCTCCCCGTCGATCGCCGTACCGTCCACCGCCGGGTTCGGTAGCGCCTGGGTCGTCACCTCGGGGCCGAGATCGCTGTCGATTCCCGGGTGGTCGTCGAGCACGGATCCCCGTTGACTCAACGCCGCTACCGGGTCCACCGTGGACACCGGGTCATGATCAGATGCGTCGCGACCGGATACGTCGTGATCAGGTACCGTGCGCGGTGGGGTCGGAGTTCTCCCGGTCGACGTCACGACGTACCTACCGTGTCGCCCAGTGGAGTCTCTCTGGACGCACCCGACCCCCGGACGTGGCCGGCCGGAGGCTCACCGAGACTGGCGCGCACGCCCCTGCGCTTCTGCAGGGCAATGCTCACCCGCGACCCCGGGCCCGTCGAGGTCTGCACGTCGCCCGCCAGCGCCTTGAGCACGGTCCAGGCAAAGGTGTCCTCGGAGGGCTGCTCGCCGTCCAGGCTCTCGACCGTCACCAAGACGTGCATTACCCCCGGCGAGAGGGTGAACGTGCAGTCCAGCGAGGAACCCGGCACGGCCGAGACGAGCAGCAGGGCGCACGCCTCGTCCACGGCGATCCGGAGATCCTCGATGTCGTCGAGAGTGAAGTCGAGGCGGGCCGCCAGCGAGGCCGTCGCCGTGCGCAGGACGGTGAGGTAGGCGCTCGCGGCGGGCAGGGTGAGCGCAACCACGTCGCGTAGGCCGCCTGAGTGGGCGGTTTGGCTGTCGATGGTGTCGGAGCTCTCCGCGCCGCCGGTCGAAGGCGTCGGATCCACGTTCCTACCCCCAAAGAGCCTGCGTCGTGCGAGGACGGCGCCTCGCGGGTGTCCTGCCGACCAAGGTCGATCAGATGATGATATTCTCGGCGGTTCCTCTCCCACCCGTCGACGGGTCGAGTATTCCGCTCCCGACCATGACGTCCCGCATGGGCGGATGGTTTCCGCTCCGTCGGCGGCCGGGCGGCGGCCACCGACTCCACCGTACCCAGCCGCCGATGGGTACCGCAGGTCGGGTGATCGTAAGCTGCTGCATCCGGCCTGTCTGGCCGTCGCCGGCTCAGGTAGTGCCGGCTCAGGTAGTGCCGGCTCTGGCGGTGCCGGCTCTGGCGGTGCCGGCCGCAGCGCTGCCGGCACCGACGCCGGCCAGTGCGGTGATGGCGCCGGCGCCCATGCGCCAGGTCGTCCAGCCCTCGACCGGCCTCGCGCCGAGGGAGCGGTAGAACGCCTGCGCCGGGGCGTTCCAGTCCAGTACCGCCCATTCCATGCGCCGGTAGCCGCGGTCGGCGCAGATCGCCGCGAGAGTGGTGAGCAGGGCCTGCCCGTGACCACGGCGGCGGTGGCCCGGCTGGACGAACAGATCAACGAGGTACATCCCGGTCTGGCCGGTCCAGGTGGAGAAGGTCGGGTGCCAGAGCGCGAAGCCGACGACCTGTGGTGGGGTGGAGTCGCCGGCAGGGTGGTCTGCGGTGGCCACCAGGCAGTGGGCGGCCGGCACCGGTCCGAACAGGGCCGTGTCGAGATCGGCGGGCGTCATGGCGACGGCGGCCGGCTCCTTCTCGTACGCGGAGAGTTCGGTGACCAGGTGGTGGACGACCTTGACGTCTCTGGGGCCGGCCACCCGGATCACCGGATGTCCCCGGCGGCGCTCGCCGAGCGGAGTTCGGCGTACAGGGCCCGGCAGGCGCGATAGTCGGGCAGCAGGCTAGCCGCCTCCGCCTCCTTGAGCGACGGCGCCGCGGTGTCCTTGTCGGACAGCAACGGTACGAGATCGTCAGGCCAGGGCAGCGCGAGATCGGGATCGAGTGGGTGGACCCCGTACTCGCGCCCGGGGGTGTACGGGGTCGAGCACAGGTAGGAGATCGCGGCGTCGTCGGTGAGCGCCATGAAGGCGTGCCCGAGACCCTCCGCGACATACAGGCCCCGCCGGTCGACGTCGTCGAGGACGACCGCCGCGAACGTCCCGTAGGTCGGTGAGCCGACCCTGATGTCGACGACGCAGTCCAGCACCCGGCCGTGCACGCACGTCACGTACTTCGCCTGACTGGGGGGGACCTGCGCGTAGTGCACTCCGCGCAGCGTGCCGGCCCGGCTCACGCTGTGGTTGGCCTGCGACAGGGTGAGCGGATGTCCCACCGCCTCGGCGAGAGCGTCCGAGCGGAACCACTCCAGGAAGGTCCCGCGGCTGTCGGAGTGCTGACGTGGGGTGAACACCCAGGCGTCCGGAACCGATAGTTCGCTGATCTCCACGTGTGCGAAGGTACCGGTTCGCTCCCGCGCCTCCCAGGACGCCGGACCACGCGTCGGACCCGAGCCGGCCCCGGACTCCGGCCGTGACGGAGGGGCCGCGGTGAAGTAGGTGACAAATTCCACCCGCTTCTCCCGCTCCTTGGTGTCGGTGAAAGAGGACATAGCGATATGTCGTAACAACCGGACGCGGGTCATGGCGGGGCTGAGCCGAAGGCGATCTGGGCGCGCTGCGCCTTCGCCCGCCGGGCGGCCGGCGAGCGACCGGGCCAGGTCGATATCCATGCTGACGATGGTTCTTCCGTCGGTGTCGACGAAATTCGTTCAGTACGTACGAACTGTCGGTCGCCACACCGTCCGAACTGTTGGTCGCCACACCGTCGGAGTGCCCTTGTCGCGCACCTCCTAGGGCAGCTGGCCAGGGACGGCGCCGTCGGCGGAGGATGCCGGGGGTCGCCGTCGCCGGGGCACCGGAGTCGTCGTTCCGGCCACCGACGGAAATCGTCAGGAGTGCTACCGTCATTGCCGGAATGGGCATCGTCCGAGTACGACAGAAAGTGCCGCTGTGCACGGATTACTTCTTGGGTCCGGGCGGGCGTGTCGGTGGTTTGCCGGTATCCGGGGGGAGACCCCAGATTCTGATCACGTGATGCTTCCCTCGGGTGCCGACATCCTCTCCATGGTGGTATGTTTCGTTTCCGTTGCCGATACGTTCGTTGTCGGTTCGCCGACGGCGAAGCGCCGTCGGGGGCGGAGACGGCCGCGCGTGTCATATTGGAAGCAACCCCGGGCAACACCCGGTCGATCGCCCGCCTTACACGATGAGGCGGTACCGCTCAGGCTTGTTTTTCCGCGAAACACGCACCGCACGGGAATATGAGCACGTTGTAGCCGCCGCCCAGGTGAGACCGCGATCGCCGCGGGGTCCGCCGGCGGCTCGTTCGAGGAGCAACCTCCGTGACCGCAACCACTGACCAGCCGACTCTCGGTTCCACCACGTCGGGCCTCGCCGGGCTCAGCCCGCGGCCGTCCGACGACGATCCCGCGTTCGCCCTGCACCGCGGAGGGAAGATCGGCATCGACGTCACCGCTCCACTGAACAATCGGGAAGACCTGTCCCTGGCCTACACGCCCGGAGTCGCGCGGGTGTGTACCGCCATCGCCGAGACTCCGGCCCTCGCCGACGACTACACTTGGCGGTCGAATACCGTCGCCGTGGTCACCGATGGGACGGCTGTGCTCGGCCTCGGTGACATCGGCCCCGCGGCCTCCCTGCCGGTGATGGAGGGCAAGGCCGCGCTGTTCAAGCACTTCGCTGGCGTGGACGCGGTGCCACTGGCCCTCGCCTGCACGGACGTCGAGGAGATCGTCGACACCGTCGCGCGCCTCGCCCCGAGCTTCGGCGGGATCAACCTCGAGGACATCTCGGCACCGCGCTGCTTCGCCATCGAGCGCCTCCTGCAGGACCGCGTCGACATTCCGGTCTTCCACGACGACCAGCACGGAACAGCCATCGTCGCGCTGGCCGCGCTGGAGAATGCGGCGAAGCTCACCGGACGCACCCTCGGTGATCTGCGTGCCGTGGTGTCCGGCGCGGGTGCCGCCGGCGCCGCCGTGGCCCGCATCCTGCTGGCCGCCGGCATCGGGGACATCGCGGTCGGTGACAGCCGCGGCATCCTCTACGCCGGTCGGGACAACCTCACCCCGAGCAAGGCCGCGCTCGCCGCCGAGACCAACCGTGCCGGCCTGACCGGGTCCATCACCGACGTGCTCGCCGGCGCCGACGTCTTCCTCGGGCTGTCCGCCGGGCAGGTCCCGGAGGAAGCGGTCGCCACCCTGGCGCCAGAGGCGATCATTTTCGCGATGGCCAACCCCGATCCCGAGATCGACCCGGCGGTCGCCCACAAGTACGCGCGGATCGTGGCGACCGGTCGCAGCGACTACCCGAACCAGATCAACAACGTCCTCGCCTTCCCCGGAATCTTCCGGGGAGCGCTCGACGTCCGGGCCAGCCGCGTGACGGAGGGCATGAAGCTCGCCGCCGCGAGGGCGCTCGCCGGGGTGATCGCGGACGAGCTGGCCGAGGATCTCATCATCCCGAGCGTGTTCGACGACCGGGTCGCCCCGGCCGTTGCCGCGGCGACGGCCGCGGCCGCGCGGGCGGACGGGGTGGCCCGCCGCTGACGAGGGCCGGCGCCGGCTGATCGTCGGCGTGCCGGCCAAGGACGTCCAGGGATCCCGGTGCACCTTCTCCGGGGTCCCTGCTCGTCTCCACGGGGCCCGTGCCACGCGGGGTCTCCCCCCTAGACGGTCGAGGCCCCGCGTCCCGCTGCGGGTCCCTGAGCCGCGTTCCCGGGCCGTTTGCGAGACCGCGTGCTCTCAGACCCGGCCGCATCCCGGGCAGGGCCGGTTCTCCGCCGCCTCCGCGAGCGGGCGCAGGGTCCCACATCCCTTGTACGAGCAGCACACGAAGTCGGCGGGAGCCACCGTGATGACCGGTATGCCGTCCACGATGACCGTCGCGGGTGCCTCCGGGATGGGCGCGGGGTGTCGGCGGCGCCAGCCCAGCCGCCGGCTCGACCCGTTTCTGCGCGGCGAGTCGGGCATGTCCTCGTGGGTCACCACGGCCCGTTTACCATTGGACGTCCACCCTTGTTGTTCCCACGGTGTCGAGTTCAGCACACCGGCGTGGCAGGCGCGGTTGCCGGCCCGGATGGTCCCCTTCGTCCGTGGCGTCGCCTGTCGGTTGTCCTGAGCGGATCCGCGCCGGTCGGCCTCGCTCGCGTCTGCACGCCGGTAGCCGTAGGTTCGAAGGGTGCTAGCCGCCGCGGCCGTGTCCCTCCACCCCGATTCTCCGCTCGACGGCCTGGCCATCGGGGAGCAGCCCGAACCCGCGCCGCTCGACGGGTGGGTCACCGTCACGGTGCGGGCCGCCTCGCTCAACCATCACGACCTGTTCAGCCTGCGTGGAGTGGGCCTGCCGGCGGATCGGCTCCCGATGATTCTCGGCTGTGACGCCGCCGGGGTGACCCCCGACGGGCAGGAGGTCATCGTCCACAGCGTGATCGGTGATCCGGCAGCGGGCGGGGGGGACGAGACGCTGGACCCGAAGCGGACCCTGTTGTCCGAGCTGTACCCGGGAACCCTTGCCGAGCGGGTCGCCGTGCCGCGGCGCAACCTGATCCCGAAGCCCGCCGGGTTGTCGTGGGAGGAGGCCGCCTGCCTGCCGACCGCCTGGCTCACTGCCTACCGGATGGTCGTCTCCCGGGCGGGGCTGCCCGCCGGGGGCGGCGGCACCG
>NZ_CDWWEW010000259.1:4837-7441 GCF_977966315.1 Frankia sp. CeRuru1 | reverse complement strand
TCCCCGCGCCGCGAGGGGATAGACGGTGATGGCCAGCCGGATGAGGTTGTCACCCCGGCGGCTGACGCCCGCGGCCGGGACGGGCCAGACCCGGTCCGTCGGGCCGGTCGCCTCCCAGGCGGCCTTGATCGCGGCGAGTGGGCCGGCGACGTCGCCGCGCCGCCAGGCATCGGCGGCCCGGGCGGCGACGTCGATGACGCCGGGACCGGCCGTGGCGACCGCGACCGCCGCCTCGGGACCCGCGGTCAGGATCCACGGCACGAGTCCCGGTGTCGGCTCGATCCGCTGCAGCAGCGAGATCATCGCCTGCGACCGGGGCCCGGTGACAATGGGCGCCGCCGGCGCCCCGTGCCGCGCGACCACGTCCACGGCGCCCGGATGTGCCTGCTCGACGCCGGCCAGGGCCCGGCGCACCGCGGGTTCCAGGTCGAGCGAGGCGAGTGTCACCAGCACGGCCACGGGTATCCGGGCAAGCAGCCCCCCGAGCGGCGCGAGCACCGGCCGGTCGGCCTCGGGTACCCGGCCGAGACACGCGGCCGCGGCAGCGGCCTCGGTCACCGCTATGCCGTGCTCCAGAGCCAGGCCGACCACGGCGACCGGGTCGTCCGTGGTGGCGGCGACGGCCAGATCCACCTCGTCCGCGCCCGCGGGCAGCAGGTCGGCGACCGCCAGCAACCAGGCCCGGGCGGGCGGGTCCAACGCGCCCAGCGCCGACACCAGGCGCGGCGCCCCGTGCAGCGCGGCGGCCACCCGCACCAGGCGGGCACCGCAGGTCGCGGCGACGGTAGCCGGGTCGAGCGCGACCAGCGACGCGACCTCCGCCGCGAAGGACGCGGACGAACCGGCAACCCGACCAGGCGAACCAGACGAACCGGATGGACCGGATGGACCGGATGGACCGGATGGACCCGTGGTGGCCGGCCCCGCCGGACCGGGGGTGAGGGGTCCTGTGGGGTCCGGCTCGCCCCGGGCCGCGCGCGCCGCTTCGACGAGCAGCCGGGGCAGCGGCATCGTGCCCCAGTGAGCGGCCAGATAGGGCGCGGAGACACCCTCCAGCGAGGGGGGCGCGGACTGCGCCCCGCGGCGCAGGACGCCCTCCGCGATCGCGGTGTCGAGCACGTCGGCCACGTCCTGCCCGGACATCCGGGCGAGCCGGACCAGCCAGTCGCGCGCCGCCCCGATCAGGCTGGCCCTGTTCAGGGTCTCGGCGAGCGGATGGATGCCCCAGCGCCGGGACAGGTACAGCCCGACGACGTCGTCGTCGAACAGGGCCACTGCCCACGCCGACATGCCCGGCCTGCCGAGCAGGTTCTCCTGGAAGGCGGTCTCGATCACCGTCGACGGGTCCGCCGCGACAAGCTCGGCGAACTGCGTGGTCCAGACGATGTCCTCGACGGCGAGGCATCGGACGATCTTCAGCAGGGTGTCGAGCGGCAGGACGCCCCACCGGGATCGCGCGAACGCGACGACGCGCGGATCGACCCACCAGACGGGATCGGGCGGCGGGTCAGCCTGGTGCAGGCCCGCCGTGACGGCCTCGTCGACGAGGTCGCCCGGATTCGCGCCGAGCGCGGCGCCGAAGGAACGCAGCCACTCCAGGTCGCCGTTCACCAGGACCCGGACCGTCGCCATGATGTCCCGCAGCGACCGTTCGTCCCAGCGTGCGGCGACGTAGCCGGCGATCAGCGGCGGCAGCGCCGCGTCCGTCAGCGCGTCCGTCGCCGCGTCCGTCGGCGAGGCCTCGCCGAGGATGCCCTCCGCGACGGCCCGGTCGATCGCGCTGGAGACCGGGACCGCGGCGGCGTCGGCCACCGCGCGCAGCCAGCCGACGCTCGACCGCGTCAGGTCCCGGGCCACGTCGAGCAACGTCACCAACGGCACCGCGGTCCACCGTTCGGTGAGGTAGGAGGCGACGTCCGCATGGGACCAGTCGGATGGTGATGGTGGCCGCGCCTGGCCGAGCAGGCGCTGGGCACGTGCCGCGTCGACCACCTCCGACACGGACGCCCCGACCGTGACGGCCACCGAGCGGATCCAGAGCAGGTCACCCGCGGCCAGCACCCGCCCGAGCTCGATCAGCTCGGCGAGGCTCGCCGTTTCCCACCGTTCGGCGAGGCACCCGGCGATGTCGGGGTCCCACCGCGACGGCGGCACCGGACCCGGTCCGGCCAGGAGGTTCTCCTCGATCGCCCGGTCCCGCACCTCGTCGGCCGCCAGCCCGCCGGCAGCCGCGAGGGCCGCGCACCAGTCCGGCATCCAGTCCGGCTCAGGGGCGACGACCGGGGTCTCGGCGAATGCGGCCCGCGGGTCCGCGACCGGGGCCGACACGTCCTCGGCGGAGGCGGTCGCGGCGGAGGCGGTCGCGCCCTCCACCACGCCACCGTCCGCGCCACCGTCCGCGCCACCGTCCGCGCCGCCATCCGGGCCGCCATCCGGGCCGCCGTCGAGCACGAACCGGCGGACCTCGTCCTCGGTGAGTCCGGGCACCGCCTCGGCGCCGGCCCGCGCGAGCAGCTCGATCCGGTGGACGATGCCGCTGCCGGGCCGCCCACTCACCGGGCTGGTTCCCCCCCGCAGCACCTCGGGCGTCACCCGGGCACGTTC
>NZ_CDWWEW010000259.1:0-4632 GCF_977966315.1 Frankia sp. CeRuru1 | reverse complement strand
GCAGCGGCGCGCACCGCACCACCGCCGGCGCCGCGCCGGCGACCGCGAGCGAGACAACCGCGTCGCGGTCGAGTCGGGGTGCCCGGGCCAGCACCTGCCCGGTCGCGGCCACCCGTTCGAGGGCCTCGGTCAGCTCGGTCAGGCCGACCGCGGTGATCTGCCAGACGTCACCCCAGCAACCGGTGAGGACACCGGTCGCGGGCAGCGTCTCGGCGAGCAGCATCCGGCGGGTCTCCGGCCGGATCCGCTCCCGCCTGACCAGCCGCATCACGTCGATGACGATCCGGCGCTCGGCCGGCAGCGGCCGCAGGACCGCCGCGAGCTCGTCGAGCATCTTCGCGCTGTCCCGGGCCGCCAGGACGCTCTGCTGCTCGGCGAGCTCCGCGGTGACCGTGACAATCAGGTCCGGCCGCCCGGCGAACGCCCGACCGATCTCCTGCAGCATCGTCATGATTGCGCTACGCCCACCGCGTTGCGGGCTGCCGGTGTCGGCCGCGAGGGCACTCTCGTCCGGGTTCACCAGCAGGTGCGCGAAGGCCGCGGCGAACAGCCGCCGGGCCGCGCTCTGCCCCGCCGTCGCTCCGATGCGCCTGCGCAGCCCCTGCAACGAGACGTCATCGACCAGCGGCAGGTCCCGCCAGGCGCGCGGAACGTGGGCTTGGCCGTCCTCGTCGAGCAGCGGCAGCGCGAACTCCACCGGCTGGCCGGCGCTCGCCAGGGCCTTCGGTTCGGTCAGAGCCGCCGGGTCGACACCGAAGGCGATGATCCGGGCCGGATCGGGCACCGCGCCGTCCGGTGCCCGGTGCGCGGACCGCACGCGTCGCAGCGCAACCAGGGTCCGGGCGAGGTCGTCGGGCGGGCAGAGCAGCCAGCCGGAACCGCCGAGCAGGCCAGCCAGCGGGCTGGACAGGTCCGCGGCCTCGAAGGCGGCCACCCCGACCGCCGCCCGCCCGGACTGCAGGCTCGCCGCGAGGCGCACCGGCTCCGGGTTGACCCGGCGCTCGGCCGTCATGACCTCCGTCCCCGCCGGCGCGAACACTCCCCGCAGGCCCTTGGGATCGCCGCGCGGGGTGAGCGTCTCGTCGAAACGGCGCACCGTCACCGGGCGCTGCTCACCGGCCTGCAGGACGGTGGTGAGATCGACGTCGAACCCGGTGCCGGAACGCGGCACGAACACCCGGACGCCGTACCTGAGCTTCATCACGACGAACCGGGGGTCGACCCGGTCGACCGTGCCCAGGTACGTACCGCCGACCAGGCCCCGCTCGAAGCGGGGGTTGCGGTCGCCGAACCCGCCACGGGCCGCGGCGTCGTGATGGTAGGCGATGATGACGTCGGAGGCGGCGAGACCCTCGGTGATCTTCGTGCGCCGCGCCGCGGCGGCCAGCGTCGTGAGCTCCTCCCGGAGCCGGCCGGGCTGCAGGTCGGCAACCCGGGCGTCGATCCCGCAGCCCCGCAGGTACCGGTCCACCGCCTGCTCGCGCGCCGCCCGCGATCCGCCCGTCACCGCACCGTAGGCGGTCGGCCGGCGGCCGGTGGACAACCACCCGATCAGCCGGGCCAACGCCCGGACCTGCGCTGCCCGCCACTCCTCCAGCGGGGCGTCCGGTGCCGGGATGTCGTCGCCGAGCAGTTCCACCGTGTCCTGGCTACGTTCGGACGCGGGCGGGATCACCCCCCGGGCCGGCGCGTACCCGTGGCGGCCGTACCCGACCAGCCGCAGCGATCCCCGGCAGTGCACGAGATGGTCCGGGCTGAGCTCGATGGGAACGACGCCGAGCTGGGTCGCGGCGTCGTCGAGCAGCGCGCCGAGCGGGGCGAGCATGTCCATGACGTCCGCGGGGGCCGCGAACTCGCCGTTCGCGAGCTGCGCGGCCATGCTGTCGTCCCCGCGTTGCCGCTCGAGCGGGTCGGTGAGCGGGCCAGCCGCCCAGCTCGTGATGTAACCCGTGGGCACCTCGTAACCCGTGGGCACCCCGTAACCCGTGGGCACCCCGTAACCCGTGGGCGCCCCGTCGGGGCCGTCGACGATGTCGAGCAGCAGGGGGGTCAGCGGGTTGCCGAGCGAGAGCAGCTCCATACCGACCCGTAGCGTCGACGGGCCGCCCGCGCCGGCCGTACGCAGGGCGCCGAAGCCCAGCCCGGCGAGGCTGACCAGGCGTACCCGGCAGTCGGCCCCGGCGCCGCGGATCCGCCGGGGCATCTCCCGCCAGGTCCGGCCGCTGCGGCCCACGACCGCCGGACGCTGGTCCGCCGCTTCCCCCGCTTCCGCCGGCGGCGCGCCCGGCGTGGACCGCGCGCCTCCGGTCCGCGCCGGCCGGTGTCCCCGCTGCGCCGACGCGGCGCCGTCGGCGAGTCGGGCGGGTCCGGCGGGTCCGGCGGGGAGCGGCTCGGGGTCCGCGAAGTCGTCGAAGTCGTCCGCGGCGGCGGGACCCGCGGTGCCGGCCGGGTACCCGCCACCACCCGAAGACGCCGCGCTCCCCGGATACCCGCCACCACCCGGAGACGCCGCGCCGGGCGATCCCGTCCGACCGCCCTGGAAGGCCCCGCCGTTCGAGCCCGCTCCGCCGTCGGGCTGGCTCCCCCACGGACTCCGGTTCCACCAGCTCACGGTTGCGGCTCCTCATCCGACAGGACCTCGCGGGCGACCAGCGCGGTGCGCACCGCGGCGATCTCCGCACGTAGCACGGTGGCGGTGCCGAGCCGGAAGCGCGGATCGGCGGGCAGGCAGTCGGTGATCAGGCGGATCAGCATGGGGTGCACGCGACGGGCCGCGAGCTCACCCCGCAACTGCCGCAGCTTCTCGTCCCGCGCCTCGGCGTCCGCCTGGGAACCGGCGGCGTCCGCGGCCGACCTGGCCTCGGTCGCCCCGCCGAGCCAGTCGTCCGGGCGGTCACCGGTCAGCGCGAACAGCAGGGTGGCCGCCAGGCAGTGCAGATCGTACTGCGGGCTGAGCGGCTCGGCTCCCGGCGGGGCATAGCCCGGGGTCGCGGTGGTGGGCATGACCTTGGCCGACGGCTCGACGATCGCCGCCGTCGACAAGTCGACGAGCGAGTACCGAGGTGGGTCACCGGCGGCGAGGATGTTCTCCGGCTTGATGTCGCCGTGGACCCAGTACCCCCTGATCCGTTCCTCATGCTGGTAGAGCCGCTGCGGTCGGATCGTGTGCATCGCCTCCAGCGTGGCGCTGATCTGGTCGGCCAGTTCGACGACCTGGCGGGCGCTGAGCGGGCCAGACTCGGTGACCCGGGAGTCGAGCGTGGTGGGCACCATCTGCCCGATGTCACCGATGAACTGCATGACGATGAACGCCTCACGGTTGTACCGCTCGGCCTCCCGCTCGTTGCCCCCGGTCACGAGCGCGTTATGGTCGTGCCGGGTCGGTGAGGGCCCGTAGACGACGTCCACCAGGGCCGGCACCCCATGGGTGATCTCGCCGAGCGCCGCCTGAACGGCGACCGCGTCCTCGACGTCGATCGAGCGCTTCTCGTACTGGGTCCTGGCGTACTCGGGGTTGATGTCGTGGTCGCGGCCGCCCCACCATGCGCCCTTGACGACGACCAGGGCGTTGCTCCACTCGTCCCGGGCGAGCTCGACGTAACCCTGGCCGCCCTCGGCGAGATGACGCACGCAGCGGTACCGGCCACGGCCCCAGGTGCGCGGCACCGACGCGAAGGACGCCCCGTAACGCAACCGTTCGACGATCTCCAGATCGGAGGCGACCGTACTCACCGGCCACCTCCGAGTACCCCACCGCCGCCGGGTCCGCCGCTCCCGAGCACCCCGCCGGCCGGCCAGGGTCCCGTCACACGCACTTCCAGGCCCACGACGTCGCGGACCAGCCAGACCGGCTCCTCGCCGTCCCACCTCTCGGCGACACCCGGCGTCAGCCGCCGGGAACCCAGCCAGGAGCCGTTCGTCGACAGATCGGTGAGCGTCACCGTCCCGTCGCGCTCGTTGCCGACCATCAGATGGCGCCGCGAGACCCGGCCGGCGGCGTCGACCTGAAGCCGGTCGCAGACGTCGACGACGATCAGGTCGTCCGCCGTCCGCTGCACGGCGTTCGGTTGCCGTCCCAGCACGATGCGTTCGCCGGGTCCCACGTTCGGGGTGTCGAACGACGAGCCGTCGCCGCGCCGGACGGTCAGCCGCCAGCCTGTTCCGCCCGGCCGCCCGGCCGCCCTGGTTGCCTCGGCCGCCCTGGTTGCCCCGGCTGCCTTGGCCGCCTCAGCTGCCTGGGCCGCCTCAGCCGCGACGACCGCGTTGACCCTGCCGACCCGCACGAGCGACCCGGCCAGGTGGAGCGGGATATCGAAACACCACTCCCGGGGCAGGTCACGCACCAGCCGGTCGTCGCCCAGACTGGTGCCGTTGTGGGAGCGGTCGACCACCGTCGCCGTGCCGGAAGCCGTGAGGGTGATCTCCACGTGCCGGGTGCTGATGTAGTCGTAACTGCTACCGAGCCCGGCCGTGACGTCAACGAGCCGCTCCGAGCCGAGGTTGTCGTCGGGATGCCGCCCAAGGACGACCGTGGTGCCCACCTCCAACGTCACGAGACGATGGGTGCCGCCACCCTCGATCCGCAGCACGACCGGACCCGCCACCACCCTGGGACCCCACCCGGCGCCGGAC
>NZ_CDWWEW010000258.1:0-7253 GCF_977966315.1 Frankia sp. CeRuru1 | reverse complement strand
GGGCCGCGCCGAGCAGTTCGGTGACCGCCTCGACGCCGGGCGGCAGGGCGGGCACCAGGATCTCGCGGGGGATGCCCTCCCCCTGGGATCCCGCGGTGGTCGTGGGCACCGTCGAACCAACGGTCCCGGTCGAGGCCGCTCCCGTGCCGTCGAGGTACTCCTGGGTGAGGAACTGCTCGACGAGGTCCGCGGTCGTGACCTCGTCGAGCTTGTCGACGACCCAGCCCCGCTGGCCGCGTACCCGCCCGCCACGCACGTAGAACACCGCGACGGCGGCCTCCAGCTCGTCCTCGGCGAAGGCGATGACGTCGGCGTCGGTGCCGTCGGGCAGAACCACGGCCTGCTTCTCGACCGCACGGCGCAGGGCGCCGATGTCGTCGCGCAGCCGCGCGGCGCGTTCGTACTCCTGGGCCTGCGCCGCCTGCTGCATCTCCCGTTCGAGCCGACGCAGGTAACGGCCCGCCTGCCCGGACATGAAGTCGCAGAAGTCCTCGACGATCTCCCGGTGGGTGGCCGCGTCGACCCGTCCCACGCAGGGTGCCGAGCACCGGTCGATGTACCCGAGCAGGCACGGCCGTCCGACCTGCGCGGCCCGTTTGAAGACCCCGCCCGAGCACGTGCGGGCGGGGAAGACCCGCAGGAGCAGATCGAGGGTCTCCCGGATGGCCCAGGCATGCGCATACGGGCCGAAGTACCGGACACCCTTGCGCTTGGGTCCCCGCATGACCTGCAGGCGCGGGAACTCCTCGTGGAGGGTCACGGCGAGACTCGGGTAGCTCTTGTCGTCGCGGTAGCGGACGTTGAAGCGCGGGTCGAACTCCTTGATCCACGTGTACTCGAGCTGGAGGGCCTCGACCTCGGTCGAGACGACGGTCCAGTCGACCGAGCTCGCCGAGGAGACCATGTGCTGCGTGCGCGGATGGAGGGTGTGCAACTCGGCGAAGTAGTTGGCCAGCCGGGCCCGCAGGTTCTTGGCCTTGCCGACATAGAGCACGCGACCGTGCTCGTCACGGAAACGATAGACACCGGGTGTCTCGGGGATCGAGCCCGGGGCGGGCCGGTAGGACGCCGGATCAGCCATGAAGCGAGCCTACGGCGACCTTCATCCCGAGCAAGCAGCACCTGCACGTAACCATTTCATCACGCATAGCGTGCGGGCTTGGCAGCGGGTTCCCTCCGATGGTGGCGGTAGGGTGACGAGCGGCGACGGCCACCCGGCAGTGTCGTGACCGATTACACACCTTCCGCTGTTTCGGGAGCCCCCGCTGGCGTCCGGGGCGGAGGGCTGCGACCCTCGACACATCGGGCAAGCGAACCGAGGGAGCCAGCGCGTGCTTGGTAAGGACGTCACGGCGGAGTTCGTCGTGGACGACGCGTCCAGCCGTGGGCGGATCACCGTGTTCCAGATCTGCTGGGGCGCCCGCGACCCGTTGGCTGTGTCCATGACGCTGGTGTCCAGGCCGGAACATCCCGCGCTGCCGCAGGGCAGCTGGGTGGCACCACGCGACACCCTGCGCGCCGGCCTGGAGACGGCGGTGGGCGACGGGGACGTCCGGATCGGTCCCGACGCGGATCGGCGCGGCGTGCGGCTCGACCTGGTGCACGGCGACCGCCGATCCGTGGTGGTGGTCGCGGCGTCGTCGCTGCGCAGCTTCCTGGACCGCACCGAGCGGCTTGTCCCGACCGGTCAGGAGCACACCGAACAGGAGCTGGACGCCGTCCTCGCGGACCTGCTGCAGACCTGAGAAGCCTGAGAAGGCGGGACCGGTCCCACCTCGGCGACCCGGTCACCGAGGATCTCCCGGAGGAAGACCGCGGTGTGGCTCTCCTCGACCGCCGCCACGGCCTCGGGCGACCCCTGCGCGACGACCCGGCCGCCTCCCGTGCCCCCCTCCGGCCCCAGATCAATGATCCAGTCCGCCGTCTTGATGACATCGAGGTTGTGCTCGATCACGATGACCGTGTTCCCGGCGTCGACCAGCCGGCCGAGCACGCCGAGCAGCTTGCGGATGTCCTCGAAGTGCAGACCGGTCGTCGGCTCGTCGAGCACGTAGACCGTCCGGCCGGTGGAGCGCCGCTGCAGCTCCGAGGCGAGCTTGACCCGCTGCGCCTCGCCGCCGGACAGGGTCGGCGCCGACTGGCCGAGCCGGACGTACCCCAAGCCGACGTCGTTCAGCGTCCGCAGGTGCCGGGCGATGGCCGGCACCGCGGCGAAGAACTCCGCCGCCTCCTCGATCGGCATGTCGAGCACCTCGGCGATGTTCCTGCCCTTGTAGTGCACCTCCAGCGTCTCCCGGTTGTACCGGTCGCCGTGGCAGACCTCGCACGGCACGTACACGTCCGGCAGGAAGTTCATCTCGATCTTGAGGGTGCCGTCACCGGAACACGCCTCGCACCGCCCGCCCTTGACGTTGAACGAGAACCGGCCCGGCAGATAGCCGCGGACCTTCGCCTCGGTCGTCTCGGCGAACAGCCGGCGGATGTGGTCGAACACGCCGGTGTAGGTGGCGGGGTTGGACCGCGGCGTGCGTCCGATCGGGGACTGGTCGACCCGGACCGCCTTGTCGAGATGGTCGAGCCCGCTGACGGTGCGGTGCCGGCCCGGCACCTCCCGGGCGCCGTTGAGCTTGTTCGCCAGGACGGCGGCGAGGATGTCGTTGACGAGGGTGGACTTCCCCGAGCCCGACACCCCGGTGACGGCCACGAAACAGCCCAGCGGGAACGACACGGTGACGTCGCGCAGGTTGTGCTCCCGGGCCCCGTGCACGGTCAGTGCCCGGCCCTTGGTCGGCACCCGGCGGATGTCGGGCACCGGGATCCGGCGCCGCCCGGACAGGTAGGCGCCGGTCATCGACTCCTCGCTGGCGAGCAGCTTCTCGACCGGCCCGGAGACGACGACCCGACCGCCGTGCTCGCCGGCGCCGGGGCCGATGTCGACCACCCAGTCGGAGGCGCGGATCGTGTCCTCGTCGTGCTCGACGACGATGAGCGTGTTGCCCAGGTCGCGCAGCCGCAGCAGGGTCTGGATGAGCCGGCGGTTGTCCCGCTGGTGCAGGCCGATCGACGGCTCGTCGAGCACGTACAGCACCCCGACGAGCCCGGAACCGATCTGGGTGGCCAGCCGGATGCGCTGTGCCTCGCCGCCCGCCAGGGTGCCGGCGGCCCGGTCGAGGGAGAGGTAGTCCAGCCCCACGTCCAGCAGGAACGTCAGCCGCGCGTCGACCTCCTTGAGCACCCGGCCGGCGATGGCCCGCTCCCGTTCGGTGAGGTCGAGCCCGCGCAGGAACACGGCGCACTCACCGATCGCCAGACCCGAAACCTCGGCGATCGACCGACCGCCCAGCGTCACCGCAAGTGACTCCGACTTCAGCCGCGCGCCGCGGCAGGCCGGGCAGGGGACATCGCGCATGTAGCCCTCGTACCGCTCCCGGCTGCTGTCCGACTCGGCCTCGCGGTGCCGGCGGCCCAGGAAGCCGATCACGCCCTCGAAGGAGGTGTAGTAGGAACGCTTGCGGCCGTAGCGGTTGGTGTAGCCGACGTGGATCTCGGTGTCGCCGCTGCCGTACAGCACGGCCTTGCGGGCCCGCTCGGGCAGCCCCTCCCACGGGGTGCCCATCTTGAAGCTGAGGTCCTCGGCAAGGGCCGTGAGCAACCGTTCGAAGTACTCCTTGTTGTGGCCGCCCGACCAGGGGGCCACCGCGCCCTGCGCCAGCGACAGGGTGGGGTCGGGCACGACGAGCTCCGGGTCGACCTCCTTGCGGGTCCCGATCCCGGTGCACTCGGGGCAGGCACCGTATGGCGAGTTGAACGAGAACGACCGCGGCTCCAGCTCCTCAAAGGAGAGGTCGTCGTAGAGGCAGGCCAGATGCTCGGAGTACATCCGCTCGCGCTCGGGGTCGTCGGCGTCGCGGTCGACGAAGTCGACCAGGACGAGCCCGCCGCCCAGCTTCAGGGCCGTCTCCACCGAGTCGGTGAGCCGCCGCTTCGCCGACGGCTTGATCGCGAGCCGGTCGACGACGACCTCGATCGTATGCTTGCGCTGCTTCTCCAGCTTCGGCGGATCGGTGAGCGGCACCACCGTGCCGTCGACGCGGGCCCGCGCGAACCCGGAGCTCTGCAGCTCGGCGAACAGGTCGACATACTCGCCCTTGCGGCCACGCACCACCGGGGCCAGCACCTGGAAGCGGGTGCCCTCGGGCAGCTCCAGCAGCCGGTCGACGATCTGCTGCGGGGTCTGCCGGGAGATCAGCCGCCCGCACTTCGGGCAGTGCGGGCGGCCGGCGCGGGCGAAGAGCAGCCGCAGGTAGTCGTAGACCTCGGTGATCGTGCCGACGGTGGACCGCGGGTTGCGCGAGGTCGACTTCTGATCGATGGAGACGGCCGGGGACAGCCCCTCGATGAAGTCGACGTCGGGCTTGTCCATCTGCCCGAGGAACTGCCGAGCATAGGCTGACAGCGACTCCACGTAGCGCCGCTGCCCCTCGGCGAAGATTGTGTCGAAGGCGAGGCTGGACTTGCCGGACCCGGACATACCGGTGAAGACGATCAGCCCGTCGCGGGGCAGGTCGAGGTCGACGTCACGGAGATTGTGTTCACGCGCGCCACGCACGACAAGACGATCGGCCATCGACAAACCCTCATGATCTTCAGTAAGACCGGACCTGGGCGAGTGTGGCCATGCTACGGATGAGGACCGACACTTTTCCGGGGGCGGCCACCTACCACCAGCCGGACGAATCCGTCGAATCCGATAGAGACCTCGGAGGCGTCAGAGGCATCAGATCTCCCGGTGCCACCTGACGGACCGTAACGACCAGCAGCTATCCCCTGTTCCCGTCCCATCCGCGCCATCCGCTCCGGAGAGGATCACCATGAGCGACGCCGACGGCGGCGACACCAGCCGCACCGGCTACACCGAGTACACCGGGAAAGTCACGGTCGGCGGTCCGGCCGACGTGCGGACCCTGCCAGGCCTGTCGATCACCAAGATCGCCGTCGGCCCGATGAACAATAACGCCTACCTGCTGCGCTGCCCGGTCACCGGGGAGCAGCTGCTCGTCGACGCGGCAAACGAGGCCGACACGCTGCTGCGGCTCGTCGGGGACGCGGGGCTGGCGACGGTGGTCACCAGCCATCAGCACGATGATCATGTGCAGGCCCTCGCAGATGTGGTCACCACCACCGGGGCCAGCACGGTCGCCCATCCGGACGACGCCCCCGCCATTCCGGTGCCCACCGCGCGGCAGGTGCGCGACGGAGACGAGGTCGCCGTCGGGACGGCCACCCTTCGGGTGATCCACCTGGTCGGGCACACAGCCGGATCCATCGCCCTGCTCTACGAGGCCGATCCCGCCGCCCCCCACCTCTTCACCGGAGACTGCCTGTTCCCTGGCGGCCCTGGAAACACGTTCGGTGACGAACAGGCCTTTACGACGCTGATGGACGGCCTCGAACGCAAGATCTTCGGCCCACTGCCGGACACCACCTGGATCTACCCGGGCCACGGACACGACACCACCCTCGGCGCCGAACGCCCGCACCTGGCGGAATGGCGCGCCCGCGGCTGGTGACGGCGGCGGTGAGGCCGGCTCCGGTATGGCGAGCTCGGCCTCGACGCGCTCACGCCACGGATGCGCTCAGTCCCCTGAGACCTCCTCCGGAACGAGGTGATGCTGACGCTGTGCCTACTGTCCGGGGAAGCCGTCGGCAAGATCACCGATCAGATCATCCTGCCGCTACTGCGGCGTCCGCGGTACCGGGCGGAGATGGCCGAGACGCAACCGCGTCTCGGCCGGGACGGCGCGCCACCGTGAGCTGACCGCGGGCTCCCAGCCTGGCCGGGCCAGCCCGCTCACCAGCCCGGAGAGGATCCGGACCGCGCGCAACGCGTCATGCGACCGGCCCACGGCCAATTTGCGCGCGGCGAGGACGGTCAGCTGGGCCGCGTGCACCGCGGTCCACGACCGGCCCACGTCGTGACGGTGCCGCCGGGCATAGGTGGCGGCCGACCGGCCGAGTTCGGCGTACAGCAGCCCGGACCGCCCGACGGTCTCCCCGCCCACATGTACGACCGGCCAGGCGTCGTCCGCCCAGACGATGCGCCCGCCCGCGGCGTGCAACCGGGCGAACAGATCCGTCTCCTCGTAGTACATCCAGTACGACGGGTCGAATCCGCCCAGCCGTAGGAAAATCTCCGAACGGACGGCGAAGAAGGCGCCGACCGGATAGCGCAGTTCCGGCCACCTCTCCACCGCGGCGATCTCGCCCCGTACCGCCGTGTAAGCGTTCGTCCGCGGGCGCGGCAGGACGGCACTCGCCCGCCCCCGCTCGCCCGCCATGCCGCGGATCGGGAAGCCGACCACGTCGGCGGACGACGCGGCCCAGGCGAGCAGCTTCGGGATCATCGTCGCGGTGTCGGCAGGGACCGTCACGTCACTGTTGACCACCAGGATCCACTCCGGCCGCAGCCCGTCCTCCACGGCACGGCGGACAGCGAGGTTCACCGCGGTACCGTATCCGACGTTCCCGTGCCCCTGGACCACGCGCACACCGTCCGGCAACGCATCATGCCGGGCTTTCCCGTCATTCTCCACCAGAAATACCCGACATTCCGCCATGGCATCCAGTGTGGTCAGCAACCGGTACAGAGACGTCGATCCCCCGTGAGAAACGACGACCGCCAACAGCCTGTGCATCATCCGCCTTCGGCTAGTGCGCCCGCAACGAGCTGCGAAATTTCGGGAAGAATCGGCGAGGAAGGACCACAGCTCACACCGAACGAGTACACACGATCGGCCCTGGAACGTCGAGTATTCCCGCCCGCGCGTCTCCTCGCCCGCGTCAGAGAGATACGTTCCGGCGGCTGGACGTGCACCGATGTACCGCAGTACCCGCCGGAACCAGCATAACCGCTGAGCCAGGGCTGTCCGGCATCCTCGTTCCCGGCGCGTCGCGACACCATTCCTCGATATGTTTCCGGACGCGCGGCGAACCGGGCCCGGTTCGTCACCCGCCTGACGTCACGGGCGGCCCGCCTCCGGGTGAACAGTCGCACTTTCCCGACCAGACCACGGCCCTTGCGCCGATCATGCTCACCGAGGGCCAGGCCACGGCGAGCGCCGTGGCGCTGGCCACCGCCCCGGACGGTCCGCTCACCCGGGACGGGGCGACGGCGTTAGAGAAGCCGCTCGACGCGACGACCCCGCCGGCCCATCGCCCGCTGATCATCGGGGCGCCGCCTGGGAGCCTTCGGC
>NZ_CDWWEW010000257.1:0-7349 GCF_977966315.1 Frankia sp. CeRuru1 | reverse complement strand
CCCCAGCACACGGTGCGCGGCGCGGCGCGGCCCCTCGCGTCCGCCGACATCAGCGCCTACTGGGACGCCGCCGCCCCGACGTTCGACGTCTGGCGCGGCGACGCCGGGATCACCGCCTCCGGTCACACCGCGGGCGAGGCCCGGGCCTGGGAGCTGCTGTGGCACCGCGTCCTCGGCCCGCCGCCGGCCCGGGTGCTCGACGTGGGCTGCGGCACCGGGTCGATGGCGCTGCTGCTCGCGTCGTTCGGCTACGAGGTGGTCGGGGTCGACGCGTCCGAGTCGATGCTCACACAGGCCCGCCGCAAGGCGGACGCGGCCGGCCTGAAGGTGGAGTTGCACGTGGCCGACGCCTCGTCGCTCCCCTTCCCGGACGGGCACTTCGACGCCACGGTGGCCAAGCTCGTGCTCTGGACGATGCTCGACCCCGAGGCCACCGTCACCGACTGGCGGCGCTGCACCCGGCCCGGCGGGCAGGTGGTGGCCGTCGACATCAGCTACGACCGGCTCGGCCCGCTCGGTCTGGCCCACCTGCGCCTCGCCCGCGCCGTAACCGCCCGGCGCTCGCGGATCGAGGCCGGCTACTTCCACGACCCCGCCCGGCTTGTCCAGCTTCCGCTGTGGATGGCCGGCTCAGAGGCGTACCGCAACGTCTTCGTCCGGTCCGGGCTGGACCGTGTGCTGGTCGAGCACCTGACCGGCATCGCGGCGCTGGAACGCCGCCGGCTGCCGCCGACGAGCCGGCTGTGGCCCGTCCTGGCCCGCCATCTCGTGCAGGGGGCCGTCCCGACGGCCGCCCGCACAGCCGGCCCCGGCACGACGACCGGCCCTGGCACATCCGTCCCCGAGAGGATCTACCCTTGAGCCTACTGCGGCGTACGGCCGCTTTCCTGCTGGTCCCCGCGCTCGCTCTCGTCGCCGCCGGCTGTGGCGATGGCGGCGGTGACGGGGATCCCGCGGCCGCGTCGGCGCCCTCGGCCACCACCGCCGGCTTCCCGGTGACGGTGGACAACTGCGGGGTCACCACCACCTACGAGGCCGCGCCGAAGCGGGTGGTGGCCGAGGAACAGAGCGTCATCGAGACGATGCTCACCCTCGGTCTCACCGAGCGGATCGTGGGGGTGGCCACCCTCAACCAGACCGAGCCCCGGGCGGACCTGGCCGCGGCGTACCGGTCGCTGAACGTCCTGTCGACCAGGGGCGGGATCACCCGCGAGCTGCTGCTGTCGGTCGACCCCGAGCTCATGGTCAGCCGGCGGGAGAGCAGTTTCGCGGAGGAAAGAGGAATCAGCCGCGAGTCGCTGCGCGGCGACGGCGTTTCCTCCTTCGTCCTCGGCCAGGACTGCATCGACGGCCGCCCGACGTGGCCGGCGCTCTACGAGCAGATCCGCAGCCTGGCGAGCGTCTTCGGGGCGACGGAGCAGGCCGACCGGGTCATCGGGGAGATGACCTCGACGGTGCAGGAGCTGGAGGCCACGGCGGCCGGGCGTGGCACGAAGCCGCGGGTGTTCGTGTACGACGACTCCGGTGAGGACGTCCCCGGCACGCAGGGCGAGGACGCGCTCGCGACGATGCTGCTGGACAGCGCTGGCGCGGAGAACGTGTTCGACGACGTCTCCGGTGTCTTCGGCAACGTGACCTGGGAGCAGCTCGTCGAGCGCAATCCCGAGGTCGTGATGGCCATCGATTACGGGGACGGCTCGGGCTTCGAGGCGAAGCCTCTCATCGACCGCCTCAAGAATCATCCCGCCGCCAGGAACATCGACGCGGTCCGGAACAACCAGATCTTCATCGTGCCCAACCATCAGCTCCTGCTCGGAGTCCGCAACGTCGAGGCGCTGCGGACGATCGTCGAGAACCTCGGCGACCGGGGTTGAGACCGGTGCCGGGGACGAAGCTGCTCACGGGAACACGGTTACCAGCGGGGCCTCAGCCACCGGCGACCGACACCGCACCGCCGGAGCCCGGGGCGGCCACGGCGCCGCGGCCGCCCGCGTCCCGCGTCCGGTTCGGGCTGGTCCTGCTCGGCCTGGCCGCGGCCCTGCTCGTCTCGGTCGTGGTCTCGGTCTCGGCGGGCCAGGTGCGGATTCCGCCGGTGACCGTCTGGCAGGTCGTCGCCGACCGGCTGACCGGCGGCGCCCTGGGACGCGCGGGCGGCCCGCACGACCTGATCGTGTGGGAGGTCCGGCTCCCCCGGGCGCTGCTCGCGGTCGTCGTCGGCGCCGGCCTGGCTGTCGTCGGCACGATCCTGCAGGCCCTCGTCCGCAACCCGCTCGCCGACCCGTTCATCCTCGGTATCACCTCGGGTGCCTCGGTCGGCGCGGTCACCGTGATCCTGCTCGGCTGGTCCGCGTTCGGCGTGTACTCGCTGTCCGTGTCGGCGTTCCTCGGCGCCCTCGCCGCCTTCGGGCTCGTCTTCGCCATGGCGCAGCGCTCCGGGCGGATCTCCCCGTTGCGCCTGCTGCTGGCCGGGGTGGCGGTGTCCTACCTGCTCACGGCGGTGACAAGCTTCCTGATCTTCCGGGCGGACACCGACGGGATCAAGGCGCGGTCGGTGCTGTTCTGGCAGCTCGGCGGCCTCGGCGGGGCCAGGTGGTCCTATCTCGGGCTGCCCGCCGCCGCGGTGCTCGCCGGCACGATCGCGCTGGCGACACAGGCGCGGCGGCTCAACGCGCTCGTCCTCGGTGACGAGTCCGCGACCAGCCTCGGCGTCGGGGTGGAGCGTCTGCGCCGGCAGCTGTTCGTGCTGGCCTCGCTGCTGACCGCCGTGATGGTCGCCGTCAGCGGCGGGATCGGCTTCGTCGGGCTGATGGTCCCGCACGTGTGCCGGATGCTCGTCGGGCCGGACCACCGGCGCGTGCTGCCCGTCGCCGCCCTCGGCGGCGCCGTCTTCCTGGTCTGGGCGGACCTGGCCGCCCGCACGGTCGCCGCGCCGGAGGAGCTGCCGGTGGGCGTCGTCACCGCCGTCGCCGGCGCCCCGTTCTTCCTGTGGCTCATCTGCCGCCGCCTGCAGCTGGGGGGCGGATGACCACACTGCGACTGGCCGGGATCGAGGTACGTCTCGGCGACGCCGTCGTCCTGAGCGGCGCCGACCTGAACTGCGAGGGCGGCGAGATCGTCGGTCTGGTCGGGCCCAACGGCAGCGGCAAGTCCACCCTGCTGCGCACCGTGTACCGGATGGTCCGGCCGATCGCGGGTCTGGTCACCGTCGACGGTGACGACGCCTGGGCGCTGAGCGAGCGTGAGCTGGCGCGGCGGACCGCCGTCGTCGTCCAGGAGACGCCCACGGAGTTCGACTTCACCGCCCGCGAGATCGCCGCCATGGGCCTGCTCCCGCACAAGCGGGCCTTCGACCGGGACACCGCCGCGGACGCCGCCGCCGTCACCGCGGCGCTGGGCCGGGTGGGCGTCGTCGGCGGCCTCGTCGACCGCCCGTTCGCCACCCTGTCCGGCGGGGAGAAGCAACGGGTCCTGATCGCGCGGGCGCTGGTCCAGCGCAGCCGCCTGCTCCTGCTGGACGAACCCACCAACCACCTGGACGTGCGTTACCAGCTCGAGGTTCTCGACCTGGTCGCTGGCCTCGGTGTCAGCACGGTCGTGTGCCTGCACGACCTCAACCTCGCCGCCAGCTACTGCGATCGCATCTTCGTCGTCGACGGTGGCCGGGTCGTCGCCGGCGGCAGGCCCGCCGACGTCCTCACCCCCGAACTGATCCTCGCCGTCTTCGACGTGCGGGCCGCGCACTACGTCCACCCCCTGACAGGTCAGGCCCAGCTGGCCTTCACGTCCGCCACCGCCGCCGACCCTGGGACAAGGCGGCATCTGACACCCCGAGAGGAGGTGAGCAAACCATGAAGAAGGTCTCGATCCGCAAGACCACGCTCGTGCGCACGGGGGCGGCCAACGCCGCGCACAACAACAACATCTCCGTTGTTGCCGCGTACGCGTGGAAGTGACGCCAGTCACGCCTGCCGTGCCGCCCGCCCGGGAGGGCGGCACGGCAGGTCCGGGCGGCACCGCGGTGTCGGGCAGCAGTGCCACCGTGGCCCCGGGCACCGCCGGACGACCAGACGGACCACCGATCGGAGAGGAGGTGCCGGTGACCGAGCCTGCGCACATCGTCGGCCTGACACTGCACCGCGGGCCCGACCACACGTCCCTGATCACGACCCCTGGCGGCGAGGTCCTCCAGATCGAGCTCCCGCCCGACGAACTGGCCGAGATCGTCGGCGCCTGCGACGGCGCCGCCACCGTCCCCGAAATCGCCGCCCGCTGCGCCGACCCGTCCGTGGCCGCGGACGTCCTCGGCGCGCTGCTGGAGCAGGGCTGCCTGACCGAGGCCGCCGCGGCGCCCCGGTCCTGGCACTGGGGCCGGTGGCCCGAGGCGCCCGCGAGCCCGGAGCGCCCCGCCGGTGCCCGGGTGCTGCTCGACGGCGACGAGATCATGGTCGTCGCGCTCGGCGAGGCCATGGTCCGCGGCGGCATCCGCAGGGTGCGACCGGGCCTGCCGGGGCAGGTGGGCGACGTCGACCTCGTGGTGACGGCCACGGTCGCCGGTGACACCAGCCGGGTCGCCGTGACCGCGGCGGCGGCAGCGGCAGCCGGCGTCCCCTGGGCCGGCTTCCACCTCGACCGCGGTATCGGCGTCCTCGGCCCCCTCGTCGTGCCGGGGCGCACCGCGGACCACGCCGATCTGGTCGACCGCCGCCGGTCCGCGAGCACCGACCCGCGGCTGTGGTCGGCGCTTGCCACCGCGCCCTACTGGGGAAACGCCTACGTGCCGCCCGGACCCGAGCTGGCCTGGATGGCCGACGTGCTGGTCATCGAGCTCTCCCGGTGGCTGGCCGGCGCCCCGTGCCGGCTGCTGTCCGCCGAGCTCGAAGCCGACCCGCTGAGCCTGGCGCTGACCGTCCACCCCGTCCTCCCGCACCCCGCGTACTTCGGGCCGGAACTGCTCACCGGCTGGGCGGCCACCCCGAAGGCACTGGTCAGCCCCCGCACCGGCATCGTGGTCGGCCTACGGGACACCATCCACCACCCCAGCGTGCCGGCGGCTCTGCACACCGTCACCGCCGACGTGGCTGACATGTCCAACGCGGCCCGGCAGCCATGGCGCAACGACGTCCTGTGCGGTGGTACCTCGTTCACCAGCCGCGACGCCGCCGTGGCCGCCGCGCTGGGCGAGGCGGCCGAGCGCTACAGCGCCAACTGGACGGGCACGTTGACCCCGGTGCGGGCCTCCTACGACGAGCTGGCGCGGCGGGGCGAGGCGGCGCTGGACCCGGAGCGGCTGGTCCTGTACTCCGAGAGCCAGTACGACACCGCTGGGTTCCCCTTCCGCCGCTTCACCCGCGACCTCGCCGTGCACTGGGTCCGCGGCCGGTCCCTGACCACCGGCGAGGACACCTGGTTGCCCGCGAGCCAGGTCTACATCAACTGGCGGACCGACGCCCCCGGCGCGGAACCGGCCCTGCACTTCCACAACTACGTCGGGGTCCAGGCCGGGCCGAGCCTGGAGTTCGCGCTCACCTCCGCCGTCGAGGAGGCCGTCGAACGCGACGCCACCATGACCTGGTGGGCCAACCGCCACCCGCTGCCCGCGCTGGCCCTGCCCGACCACCTGGCCGCCTACTGGTCGGGTGACCCCGCCGCGGCCGGCCAGCGGGCCTGGGCGATCCACCTCGACAACGAGTTCGGCATCCCGGTGATGGCCGGGGTCGTCGAGCACGGCCCGGACCGCTTGCTCACCATCGGCTTCGCGGCCCGCGCCGACCCGGGCGAGGCGCTGCTCAAGGCCTGGGGGGAAGCGCTGATCCTGCAGGAGGGCAGCCGCGACCTCGACCGGCCCGACGACGAGTGCGCCATCCGCAACGTCCTGGACCAGCACAACCGCGGCGGGGACTACCTCAAGCCGCAGCGCCCCGACCGCTCCTACCTCGACGCCTACCGCCCCGACTTCCGCGACGTCGTGCAGCTGCTGTGCCAGCAGCAGCTGAACCTCGACCCGCGGGCCCGCGCGCACGTCGCACCGTGGCTCGATGTGCCGGCGACACGGGCGTTCGACACCGTCCCCGGCCTGGCGGCCCGTGATCTCGGGACATACCAGAAGATCGTGGAGAGCCGCGGCTACGAGATCCTCTACGCCGATCTGACCACGCCGGACGTCGCCGCCTGCGGGCTGCGGGTCGTCCGCGTGATCATTCCCGGCCTGGTGCCCAACTTCCCCGCCGCCTTCCCCACCTGGGGCCGCGGCCGGGTACTGGCCCACGCCGCCACGCTGGGCTGGCCGGAGCTGCCCGAGACCGAGCTCAACACCTTCCCCCTCCCCTACGCCTGACCCCGCTCCGGTACGCCTGACCACCCGGACGACCGCGAAAGCAGGACCGATGGACTCGCTCGCGACATCCGACGCCGACCTGACTCCCGCCGACCTGACTCCCGCCGACCGGGCTCTGGTCACCGCGATGGGGGCCCATGCCACCACCGCGGACAGCCCGCCCCTGCGCGTGCTCGACGTCATCCACCGCAACCTGACCGCCCCAGCCGGGCCGCTCGACCTGCCGTCCACCGACGACTCTGACGACACCGACGGATCAGACGAGATCAGCCTGGTCAAGGAGTACAGCGACGCGCCGGCGGTCGCACTGCCCCGGCCCGGCGGCCGGGCCGGGCTGCCGCCGCTGAACCGGGTCATCGCCGACCGGCACAGCTGCTACGCCTACGACGGACGGCCGCTGGACCTGGCCGATCTCGGTGACCTGCTGCACCACGCCGCCGGGGTCAAGCAGCTGGCGCAGACCCCGATCGGGTCCATTCCCGTCCGGATGGCCCCGTCCGCGGGCTCCCTGCAACCGGTCAATGTCTACGTCGCGGCCAGGCGGGTGGACGACCTCGACCCGGGGGTCTACTACTACCAGCCGGTCCGCCACGAACTGGAGCTCGTCAGCCCCGGGGATCCCGGACCGGGCCTCACCGCCGGCTGCATGCAGGACTTCGTCGGCACCTGCCCCGCCACGCTGGTCCTCACCTGTTCCCTGGACCGGGTCGTCTGGCACTACGGGCATCGGGCCTACCGCTCGGCGCATCTCGACGCCGGGGTGCTCGCCCAGAACCTCATGCTGGTCGCCACCGGGCTCGACCTCGCCACCTGCGCGGTGTTCGGCTTCTTCGACGACGACCTCAACAGGCTGGTCGGCGCGGACGGACGCGACGAGATCACCGCCCTCGCGCTGACCGTCGGGCACCCGGCCGCCGCGGCCGTCTGACCTGGATCACGCGCGGCTGTCGCGGCAGCCACGGCAGCCGCGACAGCCGCGGCGACGGCTCAACGGGGGTCGTCGTGGACGTGATGC